>DQUR01000189.1 GCA_015662175.1 Thermococcus paralvinellae
AAATGAAACCAATGTATAGGTCAAGGTCATGGAGAAGGAGATACGTCAGGACTCCCGGGGGAAGGATCGTCATACACTTTGAGAGAAGAAAGCCAAAGATAGCCCACTGTCCAATGTGCGGGAGGCCACTCAACGGCATTCCAAGGGGAAGACCAAGTGAGATGAGAAAGCTACCAAAGACCAAGAAGAGACCGGAGAGACCAATGCCACACCTGTGCCCAACCTGTATGCGTAGGGTTATGAAAGCCCAGGTTAGGGCTCAGATTTCTTAATCGCAATCGCATAAGTGATTGAAATGCCAAGGGGTTGCATAGTGATAACAGTGAGCGGTTTGGCAGGTTCGGGAACAACAACCCTATGCCGCAATATAGCCAGACATTATGGGTTTAAGCACATCTATGCTGGCCTAATTTTCAGACAGATGGCCAGAGAGATGGGCATGAGTTTACAGGAGTTCCAGAAATATGCTGAACTTCATCCGGAGATAGATAGGGAAGTTGATAGGAGACAGATTGAAGCGGCCAAGGAGTGCAACGTTGTTATTGAAGGCCGTTTAGCCGGATGGATGGTTAAGAATGCCGATCTAAAAATCTGGCTCGATGCTCCAGTGAGGGTTAGGGCTGAAAGGGTCGCGAGGAGAGAGGGCATCAGTGTTGAGGAAGCATTTATGCAGATTGCCGAGAGGGAGAAGCAGAATAGGAAAAGATATTTAAATCTTTATGGCATTGACATCAACGACCTTTCGATTTATGATCTGGTCATAAACACTTCGAAATGGTCGCCCGATGGGGTCTTCGCCATTGTGAAGGCCGCCATCGACCACCTGTACCCCGGTGGCGACACGGGGTTTAAAAGAAAGAAGGAAAAGGGGGTGGGATGAATGCCAGCAATTGATATAGGGAGAATAGCCGTTGTTATAGCCGGAAGGAGAGCCGGGCAAAAGGTTGTTGTGGTTGATATAATTGATAAAAACTTTGTCCTTGTAACCGGTGCTGGCCTTAACAAGGTTAAGAGAAGAAGGATGAACATAAAGCACATCGAGCCACTTCCGGAGAAGGTTAAGGTTAATATCCCAAGAGGAGCAAGCGACGAGGAGGTCAAGGAAGCCTTAGAAAAGGCTGGAATCAGCTTGGCCTGAAGCCAGTTTTTACCTTTCTTTTTCCATCCCTGGGTGAGATTTTGGGGACTTCTGGTGGAATTGGGAGACTAATTGTGGATTCTAGTGGAATTTAATTACAGAAGGGCAGGTTTATAAAGCAAAGTAAAATTAGCTTTACATAACGTTCATCGGGTGATGCTCATGGCGCGGGATGAGGTTAGAAGAATCCTTCCTGCAGACATCAAGAGGGAAGTGTTAATCAAAGACGAAAAAGCTGAGACCAATCCGAAGTGGGGCTTTCCGCCCGAGAAGAGACCCATTGAGATGCACATGCAGTTCGGCATAATAAACCTTGACAAACCACCGGGGCCAACGAGCCACGAGGTTGTTGCGTGGGTCAAAAAGCTCTTCAACTTAAAGAAAGCTGGCCATGGGGGAACCCTCGATCCCAAGGTGAGTGGTGTTCTTCCCATTGCCCTGGAGAGGGCCACAAGGGTGGTTCAGGCTCTGCTTCCGGCTGGAAAGGAGTATGTAGCTTTGATGCACCTCCACGGTGATGTTCCCGAGGATAAAATCTCAGCGGTTATGAAGGAATTTGAGGGAGAGATCATTCAGAGGCCTCCATTGAGGAGTGCGGTAAAGAGAAGGCTCAGAACGAGGAAGGTATATTACATCGAGGTTTTGGAAATAGACGGTAAAGATGTCCTATTCAGGGTTGGTGTTGAGGCGGGAACCTACATCCGATCGCTGATCCACCACATAGGTTTAGCCCTAGGTGTCGGCGCCCATATGACCGAGCTTCGCCGTACCAGGAGTGGACCGTTTAAGGAAGACGAAACCTTAGTTACCCTCCACGACCTTGTTGATTATTATCACTTCTGGAAAGAAGATGGGATAGAGGAATACTTTAGAAAAGCTATTCAGCCAATGGAAAAAGCCGTGGAACATCTGCCGAAGGTGTGGATAAGGGATTCAGCCGTTGCGGCGGTAACGCACGGTGCTGACTTAGCCGTCCCGGGAATAGTCAAGGTTCATGAGGGTATTAGGAAGGGCGATTTAGTAGCAGTGATGACCCTCAAGGACGAACTTGTTGCACTTGGTAAGGCAATGATGACAAGTCAAGAAATGCTTAACAAAAGCAGGGGAATAGCGGTCGATGTTGATAAGGTCTTCATGCCGAGAGACTGGTACCCGAAGATGTGGTAGTGACTCTTGCTGATGCAAAGCTTTCTTTGCTCTCTTTGGTGAATGTTCCACTTTTAAAACGGCGGTTGAAGGTACCAATAATGATGATGAGAATTCTCGTTTAAAGAGCTCGTGGGGGAGAGTGCAAACACTCTCCAAATTGCACCTTAAAAAAAGGAATCACTATTTTTGGTCAAGCTTTCCCAAAGCTTGCTCTGTACTCTCAAACCCCCGATGCGGGGCTTCGCCCCACAACCCCACTTTTTCTCTAAACCTCTGGGGAGCTAACGCCCCCACACCCCCGGAAACTTTGGTTGTACAAGTAACATCGTTTGTATTCTTTTGTCCATTCAATTACTCTCCCTTCTTTTGATTTGTTCTCATCGTTTTGTTATCGTTGGAAATTGGAAACTCTACGAAAAAAAAACGGAACTAATTCAAACTTGTAATTGGAAAAGCTTTTAAGGATTTTAACGTTACATCTAATGACGACTGCAGGAGGTGCCCTCATGGAGAGATGGATTGGGAGGATTGGTGCAGTATTGTTGCTTGCCATAGTTCTGAGTTTGGGCTTTAACATTACCTATGGGGCAGGAGATATGGCTGCATTGAAGCCTGAAGAAGCCTACTGGGCAGAGGAACTTCAGAGAGACCTTCCTCTGGTGAAGGTCAATGAAACCGTGATGGCGATGGTTGAGGAATACTCAAGCCAGATACTTAAGGAGTTCAATGAGGAACTATGTACCATGAGTGACGAGGAAATGCTTCACGAGGGTCTCACAAAGGACGATATCAAAAAAGCTAAAGCGTTCTGTAGATTGCCTGATGCGGCAAAGTTAAAAATCATCAGAAACAGGCTCTTACTTAGCGTGTACCTTAACAACCCACGTTGCTCAGCCCTTAAGCAAACGGAAATGAAGCCTATAATAACCGCTTCTTCAGGAGGCACATATTCATGCAGAGATGGGTTGGTCTACGCGTGGGGTATTCCTACCAAAGAAAAACTCGGAATCTCCCACTGTTCGTGGAGAAAGTCAGGGTCTCCTTCATCTTGCAGTAAAGAAAAGGGTGTAGCGTGCCTCTGGGGATGCACGAACGTTGATACAAAACTTGGATGGCTAGGTAACTATAAAAGCTTTCCTAACTTGGACAGCTTTGTTCAAGAGGTGACAAGCAAAGGTTACCACAAGACTGACTGGTATGCTGCCTATGGCATATACGGCAGGGACTTCACAAGGGGGATTGGGTATGGATACCGCTACGAGGCAAGATACAGTCCAGAAACTCGCATGGGCTACGTGGAGGGTCCTGAGCCCAACCCTGAAAAGAACTGGTACGGTTTCCTGCACAATTTCTGGCCGACACTTGTGAAACGCTGGCACGATAAATGTTGAGGTGATTTGGGTGAAGCATTCTAGGACTTTCTACTCTGTCCTTCTCCTTGTTTTTCTGTTGGTTGCCGGTGGGACTTATTATCTCCACGGTAAGGGCTCCAGCAGTATCGCGGAACCTCAGATAAAGTTCAACACAACGGGTCTTGACCCTACAGGCCCAAACATGACCCTCGTGTACAAAGCCATGGAATACTCTGGGAGGACGCTGGTTCAGAACTCAACGAGGACTTTCATCATAACCCGGGAGGGGGACACTATTAAAATCCTCCAGAGGTTTGAAATCGAGTGGCATGTGCCTGATCACTCGATTTTTACAGGGGAAACCCGAGCCGAGATAGTTGGCTCAAACCCCATTATCTACCAACCTGATGGTTCAATTTTTGTTGAGGGGGAACGAGCTGAAGTCGAACTATTTAGGACTGGATACCCTTACTCCCCAGTGTTCGAGCGACTAAAGGCTGAAAAGGGCTACACCCTAAGGCTGTGCTGTGCCAATCTCTCTGTGGAGGACGTGAGGATTATAAACGGGAGAGAATGTATCATAGTGAAAGCGGAAACTAATGATGCCACCCTCAAACTTGCCATTGACGCTAAGACGCGACTGCTCCTCTGGAGTTATGGGGTTTCCAAAGACGTGAGGGGATCATGGTGGGAAAAGTGGCTGGTCTCTTCCAAATGAATTTCTTTATATTTATAAACCCCTTTTCTTATCTCTGCATATGAGCCACTACTACTCCGAGAACCCCAACGTTCCATTAAAAACCAGGACAATTGAGGTATTTATTAGAGGGCAGTATTTTAAGTTCATCACAGCGAGCGGAGTCTTCTCTTTCGGGAAATACGATGAAGGTACTAGGTTATTGGTTGAAAATGCTATACTTGAGAAAGATTGGCGTGTCCTTGACCTTGGTTGCGGCTACGGGGCAATTGGCATTGTGGTTGCTAAATTCGTTGATTACGTTGTGATGACCGACATCAACCGGAGAGCGATAAGTATAGCAAAGAAAAACTTAAAAATCAACAACGTGAGGAATGCCGAGGTCAGATGGGGCAACCTCTATGAACCCGTAAAAGGGCAAAAATTTCACAGCATAATCACAAACCCACCGGTGCATGCCGGCAAGGAGGTTTTAAGGGAAATAGTTATAAATGCACCCAAACATCTCTACGATGGAGGCCTGCTTCAGCTGGTGATAAGGACCAATCAGGGCGCAAAGTTTATTAAATCCCTGATGGAGCAAACCTTCAAAGACGTGAGAGAGCTAGCTAAGGGGAGTGGTTATCGGGTGTATGCCGGGATCGCCTAGCCTGGGATGGCGCGGGCCTTGAGAGCCCGTGGGCGTTTGCCCGCCGGGGTTCAAATCCCCGTCCCGGCGCCAAAATCCTCTTTGAAGGATTAATCTGGAGGTGTAGTTATAATGGCAGATTTCAGGCACATCGTCCGTGTTGCGGGAGTTGATCTGGATGGAAATAAACAGCTTAGATGGGCGCTTACGGCAATAAAAGGAATAGGTATAAATTTTGCAACAATGATGTGCAGGGTTGCTGGATTGGACCCATTTCAGAAGGCAGGTTATCTAACAGATGAGCAGGTTAAGCTTATCGAGGAAATACTTGA
>DQUR01000015.1 GCA_015662175.1 Thermococcus paralvinellae
AGTTCCCTCGGGAATTCCAAGGGCGTGTTTGAAGATGAGCTTCACCAGCCTGCTTCTTATCACCACCCGCTCGACTTTGTCATCCAGCTTGATAACACTGTGGGGAATGCCAAGATTGTTAAGGACGCTAAGTATATCTTCAAGATCGTCGTGACTGACTGTTATGCTTATGCCCTCACCGGTGTAATGGCCGTTCAAAATGAAGTAACCCACGAGCTTTCCGAACCCGGGAGTGAGGATAAGCTTTGAAGGTATCTCACAGGGATCATCGTCCATTCCAAGGCGGAACTCACCGGAAATTCCAGGAAAGGAGTTTAAAGGTATCGTGTTTTCCGGCGACTTCACGTAAATCTTTTTCTTCTCTTCCTCAGGGAGCGACCTGAAGGCTTCAAGGAGATCAATTTCTCCCATATCCCCCCCAACATCAAAGTTCCAGATAAGGACTAGCCTCACCCCCGGTTCAATTTCATCAGCCCTCTTTTTAACGAGGTTTCCGTTTTCATAGACGAAAAGCTTGTGCTCCGGCGTCGTCCTTACCCTCCTGCCGGTGTGGGTTCTTATCCTCAGGATTTTGCCCGTATGCTCCCTCCTCAGAAACTTGGTAACCCTTGTCCACCGAGCCTTTCCATCTTCAAACGTTAGAACGTAAAGGTTCTCGGGCACCGAATACCTACCGCTAAAGCCGTTAATCTCCACCCGATACTCGAAGGCAAGGTTTCTGGCAATTTCCTCAAACCTGAAAAGACCAACTCTATCCCCGATCTTAAAGAGTGCCTCCTCATCTTCTGGGAAGCAATACCAGCAGCTCAAATCACACCGGTTAGTTAATACTATATTGAGCAGATTGGTGTGTGAGTGATGCTTTTTACAGAGGCCACAGTCAAAGGGACAGTTAATACCGCTGTTTTCCACATTAAAGCTCATCAGTTTCCTCTCTTCAAACCCCCACTCCTTAAAGCGATGATACATCTCAACGTCTTCATAATAAACTTCAGTTATTAATCCCTCGGGACACTTCTTTGATATCCAAACCTTTCCATCTTTTTCCCAGATCACCGCCGGCACGATTCTCCTTGTTTCAGGGCAGAGGGAACGAGTTCTGTGTGGCAGTGAACCCCCATAACCTCTGCTTGCTTTTGTAAGAAGTTCCTGAAATTCCTCCTCACTCAATTCAGGATATTCGATGAGATCGCGAACTTTCTTAGTTAGCTCGCTAAACTCCTTCTCACCACTTGGGATTTCGTCAGCAATATGATTCATTTCAGTCACCTCTGATATTGGATTACCCGAAAGGGTATAAAAACCTTTGCGTAAATATGAAAATTTATCTGCATAGGTATGGCAGGCTAAGAGTTAAATACGCCCAGTGGCAGTTAGAATTCGGGGAGTGAAAATGCCAGCAAGAGAGATGAGAATGGAGATGTTCCTGAGGGCATTAATGAGGGGAGATTTCAACAAAGCAAGGTCACACCTTGAAAAGCTTGAAAAAATGGTTGGTAATGGTGAATGGGGGAGGGGGTATTCCAAAGCCATAAATGGATTCATATCGGCTTTAAAAGACAACGACAGCGATGCACTGATAGTTCAGCTTGTAAAGGACATTGATTATGAAAGGGCTAAACAGCTCTTGAAGCATTTTGAGGAAATTCTAAAGCATGAGTTTAGGGATGACTACGAGAAGGGCTATTACACAGCATGGGTTGAATTTCTGAGGGCATATCTGGGTGTTGGGAATGCCAAAAGAGGAGTTGATGAAAAAGCTTGAAGAAAAAATAAAGAGCTGCAAAAAATGTCCACTGGGGATGCTGAGAATAAATGCTGTTCCCGGTAGCGGGAGTTATGATGCAAAGGTAATGTTCGTTGGCGAAGCTCCCGGATACTGGGAAGATCAAAAAGGATTGCCATTTGTGGGGAGAGCTGGAAAGGTTTTGGATGAACTTTTAGCCGAAATAAGTCTGAAGAGGGAAGATGTCTACATAACGAATATCGTAAAATGTCGCCCTCCCAGCAACAGGGACCCAGATGAAGATGAGATTAAGGCCTGTTCGCCCTATCTCGATAGGCAAATTGACATAATACGTCCAAAAATCATCGTGCCCCTTGGAAGACATTCCATGAGCTATCTCCTCAGGAAGTTCGGTTTTGAGCCCGAACCGATAAGCAGAATACATGGAAGGATATTTGAGGCAAGAACTCTTTTTGGAAAAATCATAATAATGCCCATGTATCATCCAGCGGTTGCTTTGTATAAGCCCCAGCTCAGGGAAGAGCTTAGAAATGATTTTAAAAAGCTGAAGAAAATTCTGGATAACGTTTAGGGTTTTGCTAAATTTTTGGTTATAAGAAGCGTTATCCGTCTTAATTTGTGCCATATCTAACACTTTTTGACTTTATGGCACATAAAGGTTCTATAGTGATCAAAAAAGTTTATTAAACTTCACTTTAAAACTTCAAAACGTTTCCGATTAAATTTCGATAGTGGATATAACACTAAAAATATATTTTCGAAAACTTTATAAGTATATTGAATTACGCAAGTCTGCCATCTAAAGGCGGAGGTGTTGATTGATGGCAGAGGTAGGAATTTTATCATTACTGCCCCCACTTATGGCTATTATATTGGCTATCTGGACCAAGAGGATTGTATTGGCACTGTTTGCAGGTGTCTGGATTGGTGGGGTAATGGTTGCCGGGGGTAATCCATTAGTCGGAACCATCCAGGCACTGGAGTGGATTGTCAATAGCGTTACAAGTGACTGGAATGCAAGGATACTCATATTTGACTTTCTGATTGGCGCTGGGGTTGGATTGATATACAAGTCCGGTGCGGTCAATGCACTAGCCACCTCCTTGGTGAAGAGGGTTAAGAGTAGCAGGGGAGCTTCGGTTCTTGGATGGATACTTGGTGTACTGATCTTCTTCGATGACTACACTAATACCATAGTTGTTGGAAATACTATGAGGCCAATAACAGATAGGATGAAAGTTTCAAGAGAAATGCTCGCTTATATTGATGATTCTACCGCTGCGCCTGTAGCTGGATTAGCATTCGTCTCGACTTGGATAGGATACGAATTACTTATGATAGGAAAGGGGTTAGATAACAGTAATGTTGTTTACGGGACTTACAACGTTTGGCTGTCCAGTGTGCCCTATAGGTTTTATTCAATACTAGCGATAATACTCGTTTTGATCATTGCATATACCCATAGGCACTATGGACCCATGTTGAAGGCAGAATACCGTGCCAGGACTGAGGGCAAAGTTATCCGCAACGGTGCGAAACCTCTTATGACCATTGAAATTGACTTGGGCATGCCCAAAGAGGGTGGAAGTCTCTGGGACTTTGTTATTCCACTCATCACCCTGGTTTGTGTCTCTATGCTTGGTCTCTGGTATACCGGAGCAGCCAACCTTAATGCATACAGTCAGGATCTTGACTGGTGGACCGAGCTCGAAAACCCATTCGGTGTAAGCTTCATTAACTACAGTTTCGTTGAATCTTTCCGTGAAGCCGATGCTGCCACTGCACTTCTATGGGGATCCTTTGCAATGGTTATCGTTGCCAGCATAATGCTATTGGGCAGGAAGAAAATGACAGTAGAGGAGTGGGAGGACACAATTGTCAAGGGAATGAAACAGATGCTCTTCGCTAATACTATCCTTATCCTTGCCTGGAGCCTTGGAACTGCCACTGAAAGTGTTGGAACCGGGGATTACATCATCAGTCTTGTGACTGGCTCTGGGGCGAACCTTGGACCATGGATGCCATTAATAATGTTTCTCTCGGCGATGTTCATTGCCTTTACCACGGGAACCAGCTGGGGAACTTTTGCCATAATGGTTCCGCTTGGAACTCAGCTCAGCATGGCCTTCACTAACGGTCAGATTAATGAGATAGTCTTCGCTACTATCGGAGCTACGTTTACCGGAAGCATATTTGGCGATCACTGCTCACCGATCAGCGATACAACCATCATGAGCTCAATATTCTCAGGATGTGACCACATTGACCATGTTATAACTCAATTACCCTATGCCATTACGGTTGCGGTAATTGGTAGTGTTTTGTATCTCCTGTTCGCCTTGGGGATCACAAGCTGGATGGTACTCCTACCACTGGGTATAGTTCTTCTTATTGGCGCATGGTATGTTCTCAGTGAACTGTATGGCAGGAAATATGGAATTCCTCACGGAAAAGTACCAGTATACGTGGTTGAGGAATGATACTTTTTTGGATTTTTATTGTATTTTTTACGTTTTCTTAACGGATTTGTAGTTACTAACTGATGGTTATGGTAATAGAACAAAAAGTTTAAAAGCTCCTATTTCCACAAGTTTCAAAAGCAGGAAGATGGAGGTTAACTTGATGAATGGGCTCAGTTTCTTAGCAGGGTTATATGGATACATAGCGTTTGTTCTAACTCTATTGACTGCGAAGAACGCCATGCAGGGGAAGGACTTTTTCTGGTCAAAGATCAAGAAGTACACAGATGCACTGGTGGGAGTGCTTTCATTTATTATTTCCACGCAGGCAGAGGGGAAATTCAAAATAATCCTCATCCTCTA
>DQUR01000203.1 GCA_015662175.1 Thermococcus paralvinellae
AACGGTTCTTGCAATAAAGCTTGCAAACTTTCTTAAGTCTGCAGGATTTACTGGAATTGGTCTCTTTATTGCAATAATACTTGTTTCTGCATTTATTAACTTGTTCATAACAAGTGGTTCCACCAAATGGGCTTTCCTAGCTCCAGTTATTGTGCCAATGATGTATTACTTGGGCTACAGTCCAGAATGGGCCCAACTGCTCTACAGAATTGGAGACTCCAGCACTAACTCGTGTACTCCACTGCTGTCATATTTCCCAATTATAATCGGCTATGCAAGCATATATAAAAAGGATGTGGGCATTGGTACGATAATTTCAAGAACATTCTTGTATTCTTTGTTGTTCCTAGTAACATGGATAATACTAATGATAATCTGGTACATTTTAGATCTCCCATTGGGACCAGGGGTTTCAATTAGGCTTTGATTTTTTCATTTTACCTTTTTGTATCGTGGAGGTTAGATGATGAAAATGGAAACTAGGATTATAGAACTCGCTAAGCAGTTAGAGCCTTACATTATTGAAAGGAGAAGGGATTTTCACATGCATCCTGAGATTAGGTTTGAGGAAGTTAGAACTTCCCAGATTGTAGAAGAAGAGCTTAAAAAGTTTGGTTATAAAGTTATCAGAACTGCTGGCACTGGAGTTATAGGAATTTTAAGAGGAGGAAGCAAAGGGGGGAAAACAGTTGCCTTAAGGGCTGACATGGATGCCTTGCCAATTCAGGAGGAAAACGACGTTCCATATAAATCTAAGGTTCCAGGAAAAATGCACGCCTGCGGGCACGACGCTCACACAGCAATGCTTCTAGGAGCCGCAAGAATATTAGCTGAGATTAAAGACGACCTTGAGGGAACTGTAAAACTAATCTTCCAACCTGGAGAAGAAGGGGGAGCTGGTGCTAAGAACATAGTTGAGGAAGGCCACTTAGATGATGTGGATGCCATTTTTGGCATTCACGTATGGGCACAATTACCATCAGGGGTAATTGCAACAAGAAAAGGCCCTATAATGGCTTCTTCTGATGGGTACGTAATAAGGATTAAGGGAAAAGGTGGTCACGCGGCACATCCACATCTTGCAAACGACCCCACCAATCCTGCAACTGATATTTATAATGCCCTGCAGAAAATAGTATCAAGGAATGTTAACCCGTTCTCACCACTAGTCATAACTACACCGGTCATTAAAGCAAGTCACGAATACAATGTTATTCCAGGCGTAGTGGAGATAAAAGGCACCCTTAGAACCTTTGACATGGAGTTAAGAAATAAAGTGATGACTAGAATAAAGAAAATCGTGGAATTTTACTCAAAGGCTTGGGATTGTGAAGGAACTATTGAATTGTTTAGGATTCCATACCCCCCAACAGTAAATGATCCAAAACTCGCAGAATTCGTTATGGAGATTGCTAAAAAACTGGGGTCGGTTGTGGAAGCTGAACCCACCATGGGTGCTGAGGATTTTGCATTCTACTTGCAAAAAGCTCCAGGAGTCTTTATCTTCCTGGGGATCAGAAATGAGGAAAAGGGCATAGTATATCCACACCACCATCCAAAATTTGATGTGGATGAAAGTGTACTCTGGAAGGGTACTGCAATGTACTCTTTGCTGGCATGTGAATTTGGAACGTTTGAGTAATTCCTCAACTTCATTTTTTTAAAAACCCTTGGTCTTGGTGTGAAAATTACAATAGGATCTAAAGGAAAGGATGGGATTCCAAATGCATACGTGATAATATCTAATTCTCTGTAGGGTATATGGTAATAATCCTAGCAGCAATTGCAACTTGGATAAATTCCCGCTGGAGAATTTGAACACACAAGTAGGTGGAAAAACCATAGTAGTTCTAAGAACCTTTCATCATGTTGAGAAGAACCTAATAGGTTCTTGGAAATTCGTTCCTTTCGATAGTAAAAGGACTCAACGAAGCTGCACCAACAATAATATTTTTCATACTCATAATCGGTGGTCTTATAGGAGTAGTTGAAGCCATAGAAGCGTTAACAGTAGCTTTATCGGCAGCAGCTCTAAGGATGAAAGGTAAAGGACCCCTCTTTATACCCTCTTTTATGAGATATTAACAAAATTAAAGCCAAAAATAACGGCAAGAATGTCCAAATATGAGTTCCATGGCTAGAATTGCTGGTATTGGAGTTATAGGAGGTACCTTGAATCCTGTTTTTAAAGCTCTTATTGGATTTTCAGAGATGCTGATCTTCTAAATGTCACAGGAGGTATGCCTGCTTTCATTTTTTAATTAAGAAATATTAAGAAACAAAGTTTCAAAAAAGACTAAAGCTTAAAAAAGTGTCCCTCATATTTACCAGCAGGTGGTGGGATTGGTTCATTGGGCGGATTATATGGCTGAAAAGATAATACGAGAGCGGGGGGATAAAGAGGAGTATGTTGTTGAAAGTGGCATAACCCCAAGTGGATACGTCCATATAGGCAATTTTAGGGAACTTTTCACAGCTTACATTGTCGGTCATGCATTAAAAGACAAAGGAAAAAAAGTCAGGCACATTCACATGTGGGATGATTACGATAGGTTCAGGAAAGTTCCAAAAAATGTTCCAAGTGAGTGGAAAGAATACCTGACAATGCCCGTCAGTGAAGTCCCTGATCCCTGGGGATGCCATAACAGTTATGCAGAGCATTTCATAGAACTTTTTGAAGGGGAAGTTGAAAAACTGGGCATTGAAGTTGAATTCCTCAGGGCGAGCAAACTCTACAAGGGTGGGGAATACGCCAATGATGTAAGAAAAGCTCTTGAAAATAGGGACAAGATAGTCGCAATTCTTAATAGATTCCGTGACATGGCGAAACAGCCCCATCTGGAGGAAAACTGGCAACCGGTTCAAATCTACTGCCCAAAGTGCAGAAAAGAGGCAAATTTCATCGAATGGGATTGTGAATGGAAAATAAAATACCGGTGCGCACACTGTGGGAGTGAGGGAGAAACGGACATAAGGGGGGGAAATGTCAAGCTGAGGTGGCGTGTGGATTGGCCCATGAGATGGGCACACTTTGGAGTTGATTTTGAACCTGCGGGAAAAGACCACCTTGCAGCTGGTTCGAGCTTTGATACTGGAAGGGAAATTATCAGAGCTGTTTATGGTAAGGAACCCCCACTGACACTCATGTACGAGTTCGTCGGAATAAAGGGCCAAAAGGGTAAAATGAGTGGCTCAAAGGGTAACGTTATCCTACTTAGTGATCTCTATGAAGTTCTTGAACCTGGGGTGATAAGGTTCCTCTATGCCAGACACAGGCCAAATAAGGAGATCAAGATTGACCTCGGTCTGGGTTTGCTGAACCTCTACGACGAATTCGACAGGGTGGAGCGCATATACTTTAGCCCTGAAAAGGCAAAGAATGAGGAAGTTGAGCTCAAGAGAACGTATGAGCTTTCAATGCCAAAGATCCCGGAACGGTTGGTTGCCCAGGCACCATTCAGATTCCTTGTTGTCCTAGTGCAGATGCCACATTTAGATGAATATAAAATCATTGAAATCCTTAAAAAGCAGGGTCACGTTCCACGAGATCTCACTGACGAAGATATCGAGAGGATTAAGCTCAGAATTAAGCTCGCAAGGACGTGGGTAAGCAAATATGCCCCAGATAGCGTGAAGTTCTCAATATTACAAGAGCTTCCAAAAATCGAGATGAGTGAAGAAATTAAAGAGGCCCTCAGGGAAGTTGCCAAATGGCTGGAAAGCAGGGAAGAGTTCAGTGTTGATGAACTAAACAATGTAATCTTTGGTGTTGCAAAGAAGCGTAACATTCCAAGTAAACAGTGGTTTAAGGTTCTCTACCAGCTGTTCATAGGCAAAGATAGGGGGCCAAGATTAGCCAGCTTTTTGGCTTCTCTTGACAGGGAATTTATCATTAAAAGGCTTAAGCTTGAAGCCTGATTTCCACCTCTTTTGGTTTATACATCTGGAAATAAGAGTACTCATTAATTCTCAAACTTTCCACTTGCATGAAGTATAATTTTGCCAATAACTCAATTGCAGTTTTTCCCCAGATGTTAAACTTAACCCTAAAATAATCGTTAGGGCTCTGATATTCAATAATAACAAATTTTTCTTCCTTATCAAGCAACATTTTGCTGACCCAATATTTCTCTCCCACTATATTGCTCGATTTTAACATAGGAATCATTTCCCTTAGGTCATTAAAGTGCAATATAAACAGCCCATCTCGACTTAACACTCGCTGGATCTCTTTAAAAACTTGATTCAGCTCTGAAGGAGTGAAATGAATAACATTATCCCCAATAAACAGAACATAATCAAATGAGTTGTCATCAAAAGGCAAATTCTTTGCGTCAGCCTGCATAAAAACAACATTGGAATTCCTCTCTTTTTTGTATTCCTGGGCTTTTTTAATCATCTCTTCGTCTATATCAACACCAACTATCTCGAATCCATAGTCTTCCAGTAAAAATGAAAACCATCCAACACCACATGCAAGGTCAAGAACCCTGCCTTTATTAGCCAAATATTTTGTTAGATGTGGCTCCAGCTCTTCGATTCTTTTCTTATATTCTGGAGAGTTGATATCAGAGTAAGTTTTGAAAACTTGGTAATATTTTCTAAAGCTCATATTGTTAAACTTGGGGTCTGTCCGTCGTGAGTTTTTAGGGTGGAATGTGAGTGAAAGTCCTACCGTTCAAATCAACTCTCACGACGGACTTGGGCCTCATCAGTTTCAGCTCCCCTCTGGGTTCATAGGGGAACAAATCATCAACCTCAGCCCCGCTCATAGCTATCCCCGCAC
>DQUR01000221.1 GCA_015662175.1 Thermococcus paralvinellae
AAACATAACAGTCCAAGCTCCTACAGGAAACATAACAGCATTGCAAGCTAAAATTGAAGAACTCCAAAAACAGATTGAATACCTTAAAGAACAACTGAGAAGGAAACAGCCTGCAAAAGCGAACGCAACTATAGCCATACTCCCTATAATGGGTCCAATTGATGAAGCCATGGCACTCGACGTGGTTTCTAAGATCAGAGAAATCAAAGAAAATGAAAGCATAGGCGGGGTTTTACTCTGGGTTGAGAGTCCCGGAGGTTATGTAGGCCCGGTCAGGGTGATTTACAAAGAGCTGAAAAAGCTCAACTATGAAAAGCCAGTGGTTGCATACACCGGTGGATACGCCGATTCAGGAGGATACTTCATAGCATGTGCCGCCGAAAAAATAATTGCCGACCCGTTAGCAGAGGTCGGCAGCATAGGGGTAATTTACGTCCATTATGATCTCGAGCAATATTATGTTCAGAACGGCATAAAAGTCAACGTCTTCAAGACGGGCAAATACAAAGATATGGGCGCTGAGTGGAGGGATTTAACACCCGAAGAGAAAGAAATGATAAGGAATGCCATTGATACATACTTCCAGGATTTCCTTCAGGCTGTCAGCGAGGGAAGACACCTTGACATAAACACGACAAAAGAATACGCAACCGGCCGGACTTGGTTTGCCACCGAGGTTAAGGGAATCTTGGTTGACGACACTGGAGATTTAGACTATGCAATTAAGGTTCTTGAAGAGCTTATTGGAGTTAAAAGTGCTAGGATAATCCTGTACAATACCCAAAAAACGGAATTTGGAATCTATGAGAGCTCATCCCTCTATATGCCCGCCAGTTACGTTTACTCTTACATAAGGGGGTGAGTTTATGCAGTGTGAGGAAAAGCTTGAGGTATTTGGGAACGGCTTTGAGGACGGTAGATTTAACCTGAGGATAGAGTTTTATGGGAGTGATGCCAGAAAAGTGCTGCTTGCAATCCTTTATGAGCTCTACCTTCCGGACTATGGGCCAGAATACGTTTACCCCTTTGAATGCGCAAAGGAGTTCTGGGGCATTTACATGGACGGTGGCGAGATTCAACCGGAAGAGCTCAAGCTTACCAAACCCAAATTTGTGAGCAAGGTGATTATTGATAAGCTTGAGGCGATTTTAAATGATATTGAGGCTCCGAGGGATGTAAAGGAGAGCATAGACCTGGAAAAGTCAGAAATTTATAAGCTTAAAGACGGACTTTTAGCTGTGGGGAAGAACTTTCTGCTTGATGGCATTAAAAACCGCCTGTTTATCTTTAACAAGCCCTCCGCAGGGGAATTGATTCTGAAATACATCGGGAGATGGTAGCATGAAGACAGAAACTCTTGTGTGGATCGGGGTCTCCCTTATCATCCTTTTTTTGGTTTGGCTTACCATCAAACCTTTAATTTCACCGATAATCTTCAGCTTGGCCATGGCATACGTTCTCCATCCATTCCATGTGCGACTCTCCAAAAAAATCGGTAACAAGAAATCTGCCGCGATGTTAACTGGTATGATGGCTTTTCTTGCCGGGATTCTGCTGATAGGTGCGGCCCTCTGGTTGAGAGAAGTTCTAAACTACATATACATTTACATTGACGACTTCTTCCATTGGCTTCTAAGAGCTAATATACCCTTTGGGATAGGTAAGAGCATTCAAACCCTTTCAGAGACAATTCCCGAAAAACTTGGCGGCATTTTATTGGGCTACACATTTTCACTTCCAAAATTCATGCTCCAAGCAATAGTTTTTCTTGCCCTGCTCTATGCTATTCTGACGAACTCCGAATTCCTCTCCTTGGAGATCTACCGACTCCTACCAAAAGAGAACAGAGAGCTAGCCATACATTTACTGGAAAGGGCCAAAATAACGCTCAATGCCATTCTAAGGGTGTGGCTAATGCTTAGCGTTCTTAAGGGTATTTTCCTTACCATTGGGCTTGTAATATTTAACATAACAACCGTCAGCGGTGCAATTGCAGCTGGAATCCTGTGTATAGTCCTTGAGCTCCTGCCTGCAATAGGAGGCTGGCTTCTCTGGGCAATTGGGGCGGCATATTTGATCAAGACTAGCAATGTAACCCTGGGGATACTATTCGCAATATACGGTGCGATCTTTATATCGCCAATACCTGATATTACCATACGTCCAAAGCTTATCGCTGAGGGTGCAAGGGTGAGCTCAGTTGTTGCACTGATAGGGATTTTCGGTGGGATAATGTCCTTTGGGGTAAAGGGCGTTATAATTGGGCCCGTAGCCCTGGGTCTGCTTGTAACACTGCTGGAAGAGTGGAAAGAAATTACACAACCTTCCAGAGCTCATCGCTCAAAGGCCGCTTAAGCTCTTCTTCTTTCCCATCTTTCACAATTATCCTTTTCTCCTTGTCTTCAAGGAACTCCCCAATTATTGAGGCAGTTATTTTCTCTTTTTCAAGAGCAGTGAGGATTTTTTCTGCATTTTCCCTTGGTGTAGAGATGAGAAGTGCCCCAGAACTTATCAATGCCAAGGGATCCAAATTGAAGTATTCACAGATTTTCCTCGTTTCCTCTGCCATTGGGATTTTTTCATAGTAAACTTTAAAGCCCAATCCGGAAGCATCCGCCATCTCATGAAGCCCGTTGGCAACTCCACCTTCCGTGGGATCGTGCATCGCATTTACCCCAATTTCGTTCGCTATTAATGCCTCCTTTACAACACTTATCTTCCAAAGGAAGGCTTTTGCCCTCTCGACGAACTCCTTTCCAAACACCCTAACCAGTTCTTTCTCACGCTCACCTGCTATGATTGCCGTTCCCTCAATTCCTGCCCCCTTTGTGAGGATAATTACATCGTTTGGCTTTGCATTTCCAGCATGCACAAGCTTTTCTTTTTTGACCTCACCGAGCATTGTGCCAACAACTATTGGCCTCGTTAGGCCGGGGGTGACTTCGGTGTGCCCTCCAATCACCGCAACACCGAGTTCCTTTGCGCTTTTATCAATATCTGCCATTATATCTTCTAGAAGGATTTCATTAGCATTTTCTGGCAAAAGAACCGAGACTAAGAACCATTTTGGCCTTGCTCCAAAGGTTGCAACGTCATTGGCGTTTACATTGACAGCATAAAATCCTATGTGCTTCTCTGCTCCTGTTATTGGGTCTGTGGATGCCACGAGAACTTCATCGCCAAATTCAACAGCAGCAGCATCAATGCCAACTCCCGATCCGATTAAAACCCTTTCCCCCTTTGCACCTAGGTGTTTGAAGACTATCTCCCTGAGCTTTTCCGACGGAACTTTTCCGGTGGGCAGCATTTTTCATCCCAGATGGAGTGTCCCCCTGAGAATATAAACGTTGCCTCATAAAGGGTGGTGTAGAAGGGCGAACTTGGATTTTTCCCTGGGAGGAAGGTTGGATAATATTTGACACATCACTGCCGGTGCATATTGAAGTTTAACCCCTTATTGGAACTGTGGTATGCTCCAGATTCACTTGATGTGCAAAATGGTTTCAATTCTCTTTGAGTCTTATTGGAACGGGGTGGGATTTTGCTTGGATTCTTCAGTAAGAGTTTAATAACGCTTGAAATATAAAAGTTTTTCGCTAAAGGGGTAATAAAAAACTCAACCAAGCCTCCAATTAACGCCATCACAAATCCCAATTAAACCAGCACGCGCTTAT
>DQUR01000050.1 GCA_015662175.1 Thermococcus paralvinellae
TGAAATCCATGAGCCGGAACATTTCATCACCAGAAATATGTCAATAAAAGTTGGGTTAAAAGATTATCCCATACATCTTATTATGAAGTTTATGAAGTCAGGTCATCAAAAGATTCTCAATGAGCTTTATTGCCTCCACAATCTTAGCCTCGGGTTTTTCGTCTCCGTTTGGAAGCTCAAGGTTTATGACCAATCTTTCCTCTCTTCCCTCCTCCTCAAGGTCATACACCTCAAGCTCCTCTATATCTACATCTTCAAAGAAACTTTCAACCTCGGGACCAATTAGCTTTTTATCGTTTCCATAAACCTCGACTCTCACAACATCGTCCCTTAACGATGTCAGCACCACTATCTCATAATCCCCAACTTTCTTTGTGAAGCGTATCATGTTTCCATAACCTATTATCTCTTCTTTGAACCCCAGTTTTTTCATTGTAGTCCTTATTGCATCAACTTTTGCTTTCATCTTTCTTAAAATTCTCTCCTTAAGTTTGTAACTCTCTTCAAGGGCTTTTTTAATACCCTCTCCAGCTTTTTCAATCTCACCTTCCCAGATACCGATGAGCTTCAAACCCGAGGAAGTTGTTCTGAGCTCAATCTTCAGGCTATCAACATCAAAATCTCTCAAATCATCTATCCTAAGCTCGCTGAGTCTTAAAATCTCAAATTCAATCCTAACAATGTTTCCAAAGGCTTTCCCCTTAAATTTCACGGGCATCACCCAAAGGAGAGAAACTGGTGATGGTTTAAAAACTCTTCCCCTTCCAATATTGTAAAAAAGACAAAAGGGAAACTCATCTCCTCCTTAACAATAATGGAATTAATGCAAATCCTACAATTACAGCCGGGCCGCATGTTTTGCCTGCTGTGGTCGTTGAGGTCTGCGCTAAAGAGCTTTCACTCGGAGTGGTTTGAGTCTTTTTACCAATGACCTTTTCAGCAACAGCCTTGTTGCCATAGAAGTCAACTGCAACTACTCTAACTATGTACTCATCCGCATCGACACCGGGAATTTGGGCTAAGAAGTAATTAACGTTTGGCCCACCTTTTGTGGGTTCCGCTGGATACCTTTTAACTTCGCCATTGGCTTCTATCTCAACGTATAGGTCCTTGATTCCCAGGTTATCGCTTACCTTAAAGTATACCCTAAACGGTCTTCCTTTCACTGGCTTTGGAGGCGAGGTATAGGTAATGCTAACCTGTGGCTTTTCACCATCTTTGCCCTCCGTTATAACGAGTTCGCTGACACCTTCCGGAATGGTAACCTCAAGGAGCATGTAGTGCTTATCTCCAATGGTTCTCTCTCCCAGGACCTTGTATTTGACATTTGTGACACCATCATCAACCTTTGCTCCCTCCGGAACAACAACCGCTATTCTTCCACTTGTTTCCTTAAACTCATTCACAAACTTAATCGCCGAACCAAAATCAGTTGTGTGCCTGAAAACTATGAACTTCTGTGGAACAGGGAATGAACTTATTGGGCCAAATATCGTGCCGAACATTTCTTCTATCCCCGGAAGCCTGACGTTTCCATTCTCATCGATCTCCACTATTCTTGAACCGTACCAGTTGTTCTTTTCCCTCTTGTCAGGGGAACCGGTTGCCGTTGAAGTTACAAACCAGTGCTCGTTTCCATTCTTGTCTATGTAAACTTGAACGTAATCTGCATGAACGTGCCCGGCCAAAACAAGCTTTATGTTATACTTTTCAACATCCTGGAGGAATCTCTTGGCTATGTCTTCGCTCTTTCTTTCCCTTCCACCAATCCAGTACCAGCTTACGAGGGGAGCTATTGTCTCCCAGTCTTCAAAGACACTGAGACCTTCAATTTTTCCACTCCTTCCCTCTGGAGTCTTGTACCAGTATGGATGGTGAACCAA
>DQUR01000092.1 GCA_015662175.1 Thermococcus paralvinellae
GGTTCCACTTACTGGAATTTCCACGAAGAGGGTTTCCACCCCAGTTTGGCCAGATAATAGCAACGACAAGAAATCCCGATGAAGACAAAGAAATAACCGCCATGGAAGTTGCCAAAATGGCCCTGAAAGGAGAAAGCTTTATGTTGATCGTTGGCCTGGGAAGACACGGGCTTCCAAAGGAAATCTTTAAGTTAGCTAAGTACCACCTGGACATAACGGATGGCAGAAGGGTAAGCCTGGAAACGTGCACTGCCATAGGGGCAATCCCAGTCAAAATCAGAACCTTGATGGAGGCTCTAAAATGGACAGCTGGAAAAATGACCTAGTCTTCATTGTAATCTCCCTGATTGTTGTGTTTGCGGTACATAACGGGCTGAAAATAATCCTGCACACGGATTCACCTCTGGTCATTGTTGTAAGCGGTTCAATGGAGCCCGTCCTTTACAGGGGCGATGTGGTGCTCCTTAAGGGTGTTAAGCCTGAGGAGATAAAAATTGGCGATGTGGTTGTCTATAGGAGACCATACACTAAATATCCGATAATCCATAGAGTTAGGGCAATTGAAAAGCTTGTGTTAAATGGTAGGGAAGAGCTTTGTTTCGTTACTTGGGGAGACAACAACCCCGCACCCGATCCGTATCCATACGATGGGAAAATTCTGCCGTGTGTTCCGCAGGAGGCTGTGGAAGCAAAAGCTTTGCTCGTCTTTCCGAAGATTGGCCTGATTCCACTGGAAATCAGGGAAAGGCTGGGCTTAACTTGAACATCCCGGGATGATGTGAGGGTAGGTGACTGAGCTGTGATGAGCTAATCGGCCCCTGACCCTTACGAAAGCCAAATGGGGCGAAGCCCACTTTGGGAGGGGTTTGAAATTACAAAGGGAGCTTCGCGCCATTCCCTCCTAAAAGCATAGAACACCCCTAACACCTTGGCATGCAAGTTAATTATGCCCTTTTCAAATTTGATTTACTTCCGAATTGCCCCTTTCACGCTTTCCAAAACATTCAAAGGACACCAGAATAAGGTGTAAAACTATAGGTGTTTTAAAATTTAAAATTTAGTTAAAATCCCCTCTATTCAAGGAGCGATTTAGAAATTCACGCCAGGATTTTAGGCTCAAATTAGAAGAAAAAACTTTTGATCAAACTTTTGCAAGGTTTGCTCAGTGGTGACCACTTTCATCACCCTTCAGAAGGGCTTGGGCATCATCATCGCACATCTTTTTAAGCTCTTAATTCTTTTTAATCCTTGGTGATGTTATGAGATTCATTCCCCTGATCATTGCCCCCCCTGAAGTTCAAATGGCAATTGATGAGGCCATAATGATGGCCCGCATAGAGGGCAAAGTTGAGGACACCGTTAGATTGTATGTCTTCAAGCCAAGTTCAATAACCATCGGCAGATTTCAAAGCGTTGAGCACGATGTCAACCTGGAGAAATGCCGGGAATTCAACATTCCAGTCGTGAGGAGAATAACAGGTGGAGGGAGTGTTTTCCACGATGCTTATGGAGAAATAACCTACAGCGTAGTTATCGGCGAGGAGTTTCATCCGGATTTAAAAGACATTCACAAAAGCTACCGCCTGCTTGCTTCCCCTTTAGTTGGGGCCTTGAAGGAGCTCGGCATTGAGGCAAAGTTTTCCGGACTGAACGACATAACGGCAAATGGAAAGAAAATCAGCGGCTCCGCACAAACGAGGAGGAAAGGAGTTATTCTGCAACATGGGACCTTCATGTATGCAACGAGGCTTGATATCCTAACCTCAGTGCTGAAAGCCTCAAAGAAAAAGCTTGCCGATAAGGGGGTAAAGAGTATCTGGGAGAGGGTTACAACGCTTGAAAAGGAAGGGATAAAGCTCAGCAGGAACGATGCCTATGAGCTTTTAAAGGAGAAGTTTTTCGAGGGATTTCCGCTTGAGGAAAGCCAACTTACAGATTACGAGCTTGAACTGGCTGAAAAACTAATTGAGGAGCGCTATGGGAGGGATGAGTGGAACTTTATGAAATGAAGGGGAATGTCAATGAAGAAGCTCAAAATTTGCATTCCCGGAATTAAATTTCCCTCAATCTCGCTCACCGGGGA
>DQUR01000167.1 GCA_015662175.1 Thermococcus paralvinellae
AACTGGGACATCACACCTGGACAGAGAATAATAATCTATGACGATCAGGGAAATGCTTATGAGTTTAAGGTTATTGGAAATTTTGAGGAGAGTGGGCAGTCTTTCTTGGCGGGTTTCTTGGATATGATGGCAGTTGTTCCGCTGGACACGCTTCAAGAAATGTTCCATGAAGAAGGAAGGATCAGCATGGTGGATGTATGGGTTGATGACGTTGCATTCATTGATGAGGTCAAGAAAAAAATTGAAAAAGAAATCCCAGGGGTTACAGTCGTCACGGCAAGGCAGAGCATCCAAATGGTTCTTGTGATCCAAAAAATGATGCACAATCTTTTGATTGGAATTGGTAGCATTGCTCTCTTTGTAGGGGCTCTTGGAGTTATGAATACGCTTTTGACCTCAGTTATGGAGAGGACGAGAGAGATTGGGACTTACAGGGCCATTGGAGCAAGGAAAGGATTTATTCTAAAGATGATATTCATTGAGGGCATAATTCTGACGAGCATTGGAGGAGTTTTGGGATTCTTCTTTGGAGTGGTAGCAGCTAGGGTTGTTGTGTTTGTCTTTAGACAGAGGGGACAGCTTTTGCCTGATCCAATAGTTGACTTAAACGTCATTGCAATGGCCTTTGTGATAACGCTCTTAATAGGAATAGCCTCAAGCCTGTATCCGGCCAAGAAGGCATCTGATTTAAGCCCCGTTGAAGCTTTGAGATACGTTGAATGAAAAGGATTATATCCTCATCGAGGCAATTTAATTTGGGTGGTATCATGAACATGAACATGAACATGAAGAGGGTTCACCTTTTTGACTGGCATAAGGAGCATGCAAAGAAGGTTGAGGAGTTTGCTGGTTGGGAGATGCCAATCTGGTATTCAAGCATTAAAGAAGAGCATTTGGCTGTTAGAAATGGTGTTGGAATTTTTGATGTCTCCCACATGGGGGAGATATTCTTTCGTGGTAAGGATGCCCTGAAGTTTTTACAGTACGTTACAACGAACGACATAGCAAAGCCCCCAGCAATAAGCGGAACCTACACACTCGTTTTAAATGAGAGGGGTGCCGTTAAGGACGAGACCCTGGTTTTCAACATGGGCAACGACACATACATGATGGTCTGTGACAGCGATGCCTTTGAAAAGCTCTATGCATGGTTCATCTCAATAAAAGGGGCAATCGAGCAGTACACCGAGCTGGATCTGGAAATAGAGAATAAGACGTACGATATGGCAATGTTCTCAATTCAAGGACCTAAGGCCAGGGACGTGGCTATGGAGCTCTTTGGAATTGACATAAACCAGCTCTGGTGGTTCCAGGCAAAGGAGGTTGAGCTCGATGGAATAAAGATGATCCTCTCAAGGAGCGGTTACACCGGTGAGAACGGATTTGAGATTTACTTTGAAGATGCCAACCCCTATCACCCGGATCCTGAAAAGAGGGGGAAACCGGAGAAAGCCCTCCACGTCTGGGAGAAAATCCTTGAGGTCGGTAGGGAATACGGAATAAAGCCAGCTGGTCTTGGAGCGAGGGATACGCTTAGATTGGAGGCCGGCTATACTTTATATGGAAACGAAACTAAGGAATTACAACTTTTGAGCACGGACGTTGATGAGGTAACACCCCTGCAAGCTAACCTTGAGTTTGCAATCTTCTGGGACAAGGAGTTCATAGGAAAGGAGGCCCTGCTAAAACAGAAGGAGAGAGGGCTGCCGAGCAGGATGGTGCACTTCAAGATGGTCGACAAGGGAATTCCAAGGGCCGGCTATAAGGTTTACAAAGACGGTAAACTTATTGGGGAAGTCACAAGCGGCACGATGTCCCCACTCCTGGGCATTGGAATTGGGATCGCATTTGTTAAGCCAGAATACGCCGTTCCTGGAGTCGAGATTGAAGTCGAAATCAGGGACCAGAAGAAGAAGGCTGTAACCGTTTCGCCACCGTTCTACGATCCGAAAAAATACGGGGCCTTTAGGGAGGAATGAAACAGGTTTTATTTGCCCACTTTTTTATTTATCTCCAGTGATTTCTGGATGTGTTCAACATTGGAATTTTGTTTTGATCTCCTGGAAAAGCTCGTCTTCTCCAAGTTCATCCCTCAATTTTTCAAAGTTCTCTTTAAGCCTTGGCAGACGGGACTTTGCTCTCATGAGCATTGTGTTGCCCAGCTCAACGGCAAACATGAGGTATTCATCATCCACCAGAATCTTACCGTCTTTTCCCAGGGGAGCGGTTAGATACTCGGTTCCATTTATCTCGATGAGAATTCTTTCCTTCAAAGCTTTAAATGTTGTGTACTTAAACCCGGAAGCCAGGCCGAGCTCATGGAGTTTTTTAGCCACATCAAAGCTCTCCGCAACTATGTGAAATATCGGTGGCTGAGATTTTAGAAAAAGGAATCCCCTTTGGGCTTTCTTAAGGCTTTCCTTTGCCTCTTCAAATGTTATTGGCCTGTGCTCCTTTATGAGCCATCTTGACAGGGGCTTTGCACCCAGGTCTGGCTCCTCTATGATTCCTATCCTTCCCGAGCATGAGCTTGTTGTGTAAACCCCCCTGATTGAGTTTATGAGCATTAAAAGCTCTACTATATCCTCATCAACCTTTTTCTCCCTCATTGCTGTGAAGAGTGAAATTAAAGCTTCCCTTTTGGCTTTCATTTTAATTTCACCCCTTACGTTCTAGCGGGCTTAAAGCTCCATGAATTAAGGATTAAATCTAATTATATGCCACGAGATCCGTTCTTTGGTGTATTCCGGCGAAAACTTTATAAAGATATCCCAAAAAGCTAAGTTGGGAATGGCCGGGGTGGTGTAGCCTGGTTAGCACAGGGGACTGTGGATCCCCTAGCCCGGGTTCAAATCCCGGCCCCGGCCCCAGAACAGCGTTTCTCCACTACTGGGAGACCTCTCCTCGATTATCGGGAAGCTCTGCACTAGAACAAGATGCTATGAAAGCAAAAAGCAGGATACTCTAAGTTCTTTTCATCTATTCATCTATAGCAAACTCTCGATCAGCCTGTAATCTTCCTCTGGAATTTCACGCATAGCCTTGCCCATTAAATGCCCGCTCCACTTCTTCTTGTTTGTGATGAAACTGAGCTTTGGAATCAATGGTTTAAAGTCGAGCTCGCCGAGCTTTACCGGCTTGATCTTAACCCTGAGCGGGTAAGTCTCGTTGAGGTGTGGTGGGACTTTAAAAATCCTGGTTGAATCTTGATAAGGCTCGCTCACGACCTCAAGGTTCCAAAATTTCCTTGTCCTTTCGCTTCTGCTTCACGTAAAAGACGAGCCTGTCACCTGGTTTAACCTTGGCGATTGTATTCTTATGTCTCTTTGGCACGCCCCAGACGTTCTTCTTTTTAACAACCTCCCAGTTGTCATGAGTGGTTATGCAGAGCCAGTA
>DQUR01000045.1 GCA_015662175.1 Thermococcus paralvinellae
GTGAGCGATCAGGTTATGAGTCCCACCTATACGAAGGATGTTGCCAGGACATTGAGGAAATTTTTAGGGCTAAAGCCAGAATTTGGAGTTTATCACATGGTGAATGACGGCCACTGCAGCTGGTATGAGTTTACAAGGGAGATATTTAAGATTTTGGGCTGGGATGTTAAGGTAAAGCCCATAAAATCGAGCGAGCTGAAGAGACTTGCGAGAAGGCCAAGATTTTCAGCTTTAAGGAATGAAAAGCTGGAAAAGCTCGGGCTTAAAATGAAACGTTGGGAGATGGCCTTGAAGGAGTATTTAGAGGAGAAAGGATATATCTAGCCTTAGCTTCATTCTATTTAAACAAGGCAGAATTGTTTTCACACGTTCCAAATGGGTTGATTTGGAACACTAGGTAACGATATTACCAAAATATTTTTAAATAGTTGGTAATACAAATACCAACATGATTGAACAGTTTAATCCATGGTGGAAGGGGAAAGAATTTATAGAGGAGGATGAAGATTACAGCAAATGGAAAGAAAGCGGGATTAAATGGATTCCAGAAGCGATTGAAAAAATTTCACTTGAGCCATTTTCTCTGAACTTCGTATTTGGGCCAAGGCAAGTTGGCAAGACAACCCTCCTAAAGCTTATCATAAAAAAGCTTCTGGATAGTGGGGTTGATCCCAAAGCGATATTTTATATGCGGTGTGATTACCTGAGTGATTACAAAGAGCTTATGGAGGTTTTGGATGAGTACATGGAGTTCAGGAAGATTGAAGGAATTGAGAGCTCTTATTTCCTCTTGGATGAAATCACATTTCCAAAGGAATGGTTCAGGGCAATAAAGCTCTACATTGATATGGGCAAGTTCAAAAGGGATGTTCTGATCCTAACGGGTTCTCTCAGCATGTATCTTAAAGGTGAGGTTGAAACTTTTCCAGGAAGGAGGGGAAGAGGAAAGGATATTGTCATGTATCCCCTGAGTTTTAGAGAATTTGTAAAAGTTGCTGCGCCAGAGCTTTACTCAAGGATTCCCAAGATTAAAGACGTTGTTGAGATTGAAAAGTGTCTAAAATTACGCCCATGGAAAGAAGAACTGTATGACCTTTTTATTCTTTATCTAAGGAGTGGTGGATTCCCGAGAGCTGTGAAGGATATTCTTGAGAAAGGTAAAGTGAGGGAAGAGACCTATGATACTTACCTCTCTTGGATTAGGGGGGATTTGATTAGGCTTGGGAAGAGTGAGGGGATTGCAAAGAGGATAATAAAAGCCATCCTTGAGAGGGTTCCATCTCCGGTAGGATGGAATACAATTGCAAAAGAGGTTGAAGTTGGTTCCCATAAAACCGTTTTTAGCTATGTTGAATTTTTTGAAAAAAGTTTTGTCCTTAAAGTTTTGCAGCACTTTGACCCCAACACTCTTGAACCGGATTTCAAAAAAGAAAAGAAAATTCATTTCATAGATCCATTCTTGTATCATCTTTTCTCACGCTGGTGCCTGATTGAGAAGCCGAGTGAAGATAAGATGGTTGAAAGTGTCGTTGCATCACATTTGGCTAGAAAATACGACGTTGGCTATTGGAGGAATGGAAGTGAAATTGACGTGGTAACAAAGAATGGCATTGGCTTTGAAGTTAAGTGGAGAAAGAATGCTAAGCCTTTGAGGGTTAGGGTGGGGAAAATAAAAAACGTTGTAACTCTATCAAAAGACGATTTTTCAACTGATCCTTTGATGATCCCGGTTTATCTGTTCCTTGCGTGTTTTGATGTTTGAATTTTTAATATTACTTTTTTTGGGATGACTCCTCCCGAGAGGGAGGGTTGTTTCGTAAATAATAATGGATGTGTCCACATTAGCATAAATTATGCTAAGTAAAGGTGTAAAGGAGCTAAAAATCCCGGAACAAGCACCTCTAGAGGTTAAGTTGGCATGGTGACCCACATCCAAAGCTCGATGAGAAGAACCGCCTTTCAGGAATTCATCTGAACTGGAAAAAGTTTGAAGAGAAACTACACAGGGAAAAAAGAAATGCAATGGTAATAACTGTTGTTAAAGGAAAAGGTGTTATTACGTTTATTCATGTAGATTGAAAGA
>DQUR01000177.1 GCA_015662175.1 Thermococcus paralvinellae
AACCAGATCAATTTTCCTCCCCTCATCTATGAGTTTTTGAAGCGCGTGAGTGGTAAATCCTTTCATTCCGTAGCTTCCATCGTTTGTTGTCACCATAACTTCATCGCTAACCCGCTTTAGCCTATCCTCCCAGAACATAAGTTCTTTTGTCCTGAATCCAAGGATTGATATCACGTGGTTGCCAGCTTCTTTCATTGCTTTTGCAACTGGGTAAATCTCCGCAACGCCAACTCCACCGCCCATCATTACAACCGTTCCAAACCTATCAATGTGACTTGGCTTTCCTAGAGGACCAAGAAAATCCAGAATATAGTCACCCACTTCATAGGTTCCCAGTTCGTGAGTGGTTTTTCCGATTTCCTGGGCAACTATTGTAACTGTTCCTTTCTCAGGGTTTGTGTCCGCTATTGTTAAAGGGATTCTCTCACCTTTTTCGTGAAGCCTGAGAATCACGAATTGTCCCGGTTTGGCATTTTTTGCAATTTTTTCAGCCTTGATTTCGAAGAGATTTATTCCGGGAGCTAGTTTTTCTTTATGCAAAATTTCAAACATTTAAGCTCACCAACACTAAATAAATTAGTTTTGCTAATATAAAATCTAATATAAAATTCTTTCACTATCAGCATTAATTACGATAAGTAGTGGTGTTGAGTTTGAGTATCTGATGGTATCTCGGAAAAGGAGGAAGGGGATAACTATTATTAGCTGAGTGATTTTGGCTTTAAAATCTTCTTGCAGAAACTAAATCTCAAATTAAATCTCAACGGAAATGGAAATCAGGGCAGTGGAATGTACTTGCATGTTTTCATCCGCTAACTTGTCACAATCCTCGGGTAGGCGATTGGTGTTGAAAGCGGGGTTTGGAGTCTGAATCACGACAACTTGTTCACGTAACGATGTCGGGGGCAGGTTCGGGACTGTTAAGGGGTAAGATGTTTCTGGAACGGGAGCAAGGATTGGAAAGCGCGGGTTGTTTTCCCTTTGTCCTAATATTTTTGGATCCATTCTCGATTCAATTCTCCACCCAACTGACGTAGTTAAATGATCTCGGGAGGTATACCCCATCAGACACGAAAAGTTTATAAAGGTTGAATATTTTAATAACTATTGGTAACCAAAAATATAACGGGGGTGAGGGATATGGTGAGAAGGGTGAGGAGATGGGACATCTGGGATCCATTTGACATAATGAGGGAAATTCAGGAAGAGATTGACAGCATCTTCGACGAGTTCTTCAGGGGTCCAAGACTCTGGAGCTACAGGAGATGGGGTAGACCGGAATACTTTGAAGAAAGGACGGAAGGAGTCTGGAGAGAGCCATTCGTTGACATCTTTGACAACGGTAACGAGTTCATAATCACAGCCGAATTACCTGGTGTGAAGAAGGAGGACATTAAAGTTAGGGTTACCGATGATGCAGTTTACATTGAGGCTCAAGTTAAGAGGGAGAAGGAGCTTGAGAGAGAAGGTGCAATAAGAATCGAAAGATATTACAGCGGCTATAGAAGGGTCATTAGACTACCAGAAGAAGTTATTCCAGAGAAAGCAAAAGCAAAGTATAACAACGGTGTCCTTGAAATCAGGATTCCAAAGAAGCATCCAACAAAGAAAGAGGGAGAAGGATTTGAGATTAAAGTGGAGTGAAGCTTTTCATTTTTTATTTATTTGCGATCATCCGCTCATTAAAAAAAAGAGGGGTGAGGTGGTGTAAATGGCAGATAAGAAAGAAATCAAGCTTAAAGTTGCTTCCGCTTATCAGAGGGACGTTGGTAGGGGAATTGTTAGAATTGATAGAAAATCCATGAACGCAATTGGCGTTCAACCGGGAGACATAGTGGAGATTATTGGGACAAAAAACACGGCGGCAGTTGTTTGGCCAGCATACCCAGAGGATGAAGGCTTAGACATCATCAGGATGGACGGCACAATCAGAAAGAACGCTGGAGTTGGACTTGGGGACGAAGTAACTGTAAGGAAGGCTGAAGTCAAAGAGGCTAAGAAAGTTGTCTTAGCTCCAACGGAGCCAATTAGATTTGGGGCGGACTTCGTTGACTGGCTACACTCAAGACTCATCGGAAGACCGGTGGTTAGAGGAGACTACATCAAAATCGGTGTCCTCGGACAAGAGCTTACTTTCATCGTAACAGCAACAACACCGGCTGGAATTGTCCAGATTACAGAATTCACAGACTTTACAGTCAGCGAGAAACCAGTTAAAGAAGTTGCCAAGACAGCTGCTCTTGGAGTTACCTACGAAGACATTGGTGGTCTCAAGGATGTTATACAGAAGATTAGAGAAATGATTGAGTTGCCATTAAAACACCCAGAAATCTTTGAGAAGTTAGGAATCGAGCCACCTAAAGGAGTGTTGCTTTATGGTCCGCCGGGAACGGGTAAAACTTTGCTTGCAAAGGCTGTTGCAAACGAAGCAAACGCCCATTTCATAGCCATCAATGGTCCAGAAATTATGAGTAAGTACTACGGTGAGAGCGAGGAGAGACTCAGAGAGGTCTTTAAGGAGGCCGAGGAGAACGCTCCGAGCATAATCTTCATTGACGAGATTGACGCAATAGCCCCAAAGAGAAGTGAAGTAACTGGAGAAGTTGAAAAGAGAGTAGTTGCACAGCTTCTGGCGTTAATGGATGGTCTCAAGAGCAGAGGAAAAGTCATTGTCATCGGTGCAACAAACAGACCCGATGCGATTGATCCAGCTTTGAGAAGGCCTGGAAGGTTTGATAGGGAGATCGAAGTTGGAGTTCCAGACAGGCAGGGAAGAAAAGAAATTCTCCAGATTCACACAAGAGGAATGCCAATTGAACCTGAATTCAGGAAGAGCAGCGTTAAGAGAATCTTAGAAGATCTTAGAGGAGATGAGAGATTCAGAGACATTATTGACAAGGCAATGGAGAAAGTTGAGAAAGCCAGGGATGAAAAGGAAATTAAGGACATCCTCAAGAGCCTTGATGAGCGACTTTATGACGAAGTCAAGCACCGCCTAATTGATGCTCTGCTTGAGGAGCTTGCCGACAAAACTCATGGATTCGTCGGTGCTGACCTAGCGGCTCTAGCAAGGGAAGCAGCAATGGCAGCATTGAGAAGACTAATCAAGGAGGGCAAGATTGACTTCGAGGCAGAGCACATTCCAAAGGAGGTTCTTGAAGAACTCAAAGTCACAAGAAAGGACTTCTATGAAGCATTAAAGATGATTGAACCATCGGCACTCAGAGAAGTTTTGCTTGAGATTCCGAACGTGCACTGGGACGACATTGGTGGGCTTGAGGATGTCAAGGAGGCTTTGAGAGAAGCGGTTGAGTGGCCGCTCAAGTATCCAGAGGCATTTCAGGCATTAGGAATCAATCCACCAAAAGGAATTCTTCTCTATGGTCCGCCGGGGACGGGTAAGACCCTGTTAGCTAAAGCCGTTGCGACGGAGAGCGAGGCCAATTTCATTGGCATTAGGGGTCCAGAGGTTTTGAGCAAGTGGGTCGGTGAGAGTGAGAAGAACATCAGAGAGATCTTCAGGAAGGCAAGACAGGCTGCACCTACGGTAGTCTTCATCGATGAGATTGATGCAATCGCACCAAGAAGAGGAACCGACGTGAACAGAGTTACTGATAGGTTGATAAATCAGCTCCTCACAGAGATGGATGGCATCGAGGAGAACAGTGGTGTTGTTGTCATTGCGGCAACAAATAGACCAGACATCTTGGATCCAGCACTGCTAAGGCCGGGAAGATTTGACAGGCTAATCTTAGTTCCAGCACCAGATGAGAGGGCAAGATACGAGATATTCAAGGTGCACACAAGAAGGATGCCTCTCGCTGAGGACGTTGATCTCAAAGAATTGGCCAGGAGAACTGAAGGATACACAGGTGCAGACATAGCCGCTGTGTGTAGAGAGGCAGCAATGAACGCGATGAGAAGAGCACTTAAGGAGGGAATCATCAAGCCAGGTGTTAAGATGGATGAGGTCAGGCAAAAGGTCAAGGTCACGATGAGGGACTTCGAAGAAGCACTGAAGAAAGTTGGGCCGAGTGTTAGCAAGGAAACGATGGAGTACTACAAGAAAATAGAAGAACAGTTCAAGAAAATGAGGGGCTGATGCCCTCTTAGATCTTTAACCTTTCCCGGTATTCTTAATTTTTGTTAGTTCTGATGACACTGATTAAGTGAAATGTCTTTAACTTCTTTATTTGTTTTTTATTAGGTGTGTCTAATGCCTCTGTCTGGTTTTAGTCAGACATGGCGAAAGCCTCTGGAACAAATTAAATCTTTTTACGGGTTGGGTTGATATTCCTCTAAGCGAAAAAGGCATTCAAGAGGCATTAAAAGCTGGTGAACTTTTGAAGGATTATTTGATGTGATTTTACTAATAAACATGGAGTTGCAAAGGTTGAGCATGAAAGTGGAAAGATGAAAGAATGGGGTATTGTTTAGGGGGAGCACGGAAAAAATTACATCTCTGTTTACAAAGCATGGCAGTTGAATGAGCGCTATTATGGAAAGCTCCAAGGCTGGAACAAGGATTATGCAAGAGAGGTTTATGGTGATGAACAAGTTCTGCTTTGGAGACGAAGCTATGACATAGCACCTCCAGATGGGGAAAGCCTAAAAGATACTGCCGGGAGAACGATACCTTACTTAAAAGAAAGGATAATTCCAGAGCTTGAAAAAGGCAAGAATGTTCTGGTTTCAGCCCATGGAAACAGTCTAAGGTCAGTTGTGATGTACATTGAGAATCTCACAAAGGAAGAAGTGCTTAGACTTAACATACCCACAGGAGTGCCCCTGATTTATGAGTACAAAGATGGAAAGCTAATCAGGAAAGGTTATCTCACAGAGCACGGCTTCATAACCAACCTGATTGATTAAAAAGAGGAGAGAAGAAGGCAAAAGCGGGGTGTCAGATGAGTTCGATTTCAAAGCTTACAGCTCTCACAGGTTTAAGCTTTCTCTTTGCGATTTCAACAGCCTTTTCAAAGCTGGCCACACTCAACTTTTGCACTAAGCTAAACTCAGAAAATCTTAATAGTCATTGACGAAATGAACATCCATGAGGCTAATCATCAAATATGAGTATTTATTCATGATTCTGGAGAAAGCCAAAGAGAGCAGAATTGAGATATGTGGCTTCTTGCTGGGGAGACAGGAGGATAATGATATTATCGTAAAAGAAGTTGTATTCACAAAAAACAGGCTGAATTCTCCAACAGCCTTTGAGATTGACCCCCTTGAGATACTCAAAGTCCTTGGTTATGCAGATAAAAAAGGTCTTGAGCCTGTTGGAATCTTTCACTCCCATTTATGCAAGCCCATCCCTTCAGAGAGAGACATTAGGGGAATGAGACTATGGAGAAATGTGTGGCTCATAGTTGATAACAAAGGAACCTATGGAGCATTTATTTTGAAAGATGAGAAGATTGATGGGGTAAAGGTTGAGATCACTCAATCTTAATCTCAATTTTTCCATCCCTGTATCCTTTCATCGAGGAGAGCAGGCCTCTTATTGTTTTTTCCACCATTTCCTGCACCCAGTCCTTCATTGGAAGAACCTTGCCATCAATTTTAACAACGACCTTTGGCTTTGAGCTTATGACCTTACAGTCGTTGAGGGTTTTCTCGCCTTTAACGATGAATTTGGCCATCTCATAGCAGGTGAATCCACACATGTGGCAGTCTATATTGGGGAGCATGAAGGCTTTTTTCTCAATCAGATCAGCGAGCTTCTCTGGCTCTTTAAGGGCGTTTATCACAGGCAGGCCGTCAATTTCCCCACTCTTTTCATTGGTTATAACACCGCTCACCGCCATGGCAAGTCCATCGTTGAGCTCTTTTACATCTTTTTCATCCCTTGCACAGATGATTTTTGGCACGTGTTTTATGCTCTTAAACCCTTCAAGTAAAAGAAAATCAACCTCGGGCATGACTGAGAGAAAGGCGTTTATTCCCTCCGCTCTGAAGAGAAATGCATCGGTATCTTGAGCTTTAACGAGGACGTAATCAGCTATCTGCCTGAATCTCCACGTGTCACTTCCCTCCCTGTTAAGGTTTGCATGCATGCTTTTTGCTATACCTATTTTATACCCTCTCTCCTTTAGTACCCGGGCAACACTTTCCAGACTTGAGGTCTTCCCGCTCTTTTTATACCCCACAAAGGCAACTGCTCTCATTTTAATCACCCATGAGCATTATCCAGCTCACATCATTAATTCTGACCAAAAGCTGCTTCCCCTTATTTCCAACTACATCCGTGACATCTTCAAGTAGGAGTGACTCTTCATCAAAATCCTTGAGAATTCCGATAAATGAGTGCTCACCATTAACCGCTAAGGCAATCTTTTTGCCCTTCCACTCCTTGAGGGTTTCATCGAGGAGTGGCTTCTCACTCATAATATTCACCATATATGCAAGGGTCTTAAACCTTTCTGTTTTTGGAATTGCCCGGGCTATCTTTTGATGTAACACTCGGACATTGCGTGGTCAATCGATTGACACACTATACGCTCTATCTTGGCTTTTCCATTCTTTTTCAACCACTCCAGGAGCCTTTGAGCGAACTCAAACTTCTTTCTCTTTGATTCCCAGGTAGGTGCATGTCCCTTTAAATGTGGCTTGCTCCACTTTCCAACAACATCCCCAAAGTCAAATCCGACCAAAGTTATCTCCTTTGCTCCAAGCTCTTCTGCCAAGAAAGCGGCTCTGTCACCATCAGTAAAGCCGCCAAAATTGTAAACTATATCCAAAGGCTCCGTCTGGCAAGTTCCAAGAACCTTCTCAAGCTGTGGAACGTATTCCTTTAACTTATCAATATTGTCCCCATGAGCATGAACCACAACATAAGCTCCAAGTCTGTTGGCTCTCCTTATATCCTCAAAATCCCCATCGAGGTCTGTAACAATGATGTCTGGGATTAGTCCAAACTCCAAAAGCGCGGAGGTTGCCCC
>DQUR01000058.1 GCA_015662175.1 Thermococcus paralvinellae
CCCACGGCTGAGGTTGCTAAAATTCTCTCAACACCAAGTTCATAAAGTCCCCAGATGTTTGCACGATAGTTTATCTTATGGGGCGGAACGCTGTGTTTTTCCCCATGTCTGGCCAGAAACGCTATCTCCTCCCCTTTGTATGTTCCTATTTTCACCTTGATTTTTCCGTATGAAGTTTTTACTTCCTCTTCCCTTATATCCTCAAGGAGCTTGGGATCATAAACTCCGGAACCCCCAATGATTGCAATCCTCACCATTTACGTCACCTTAAGAGAAAAGATAAAGAAGGGGTTTAAAAAGGCTACCATAACTCTCTCTGCTCTTTAGCCCTCATCTCCAGGTCATCTTTAACATCCCTGTCTCTGGCGAGCTCCAGTATCTTTACGAGTAATTCCCCGAGGAGCCATGAGCCCCACTTGGGATCCTTAACTTCCAGAGCAGTGTCGATGGCTCTGTCAATGTCACCTTTTTTAAGCAGGTTCACGGCTATGCTCCCGAATGCCAGAGAGCGCAAATGATTGTCTGTCACTCTGTGGGCAAAGTGGAGGGCTTTGTCATATTCCCCAACCTTTGCCAGGAAGGTTACAACCTTTACAAGAATGCGCTCATTACCGGTTCTCGCGCCGATAATTTCAACGACTTTGGTGTAGCTTTTATCTGGCTTTTCCAAAAGCTTTGTCAGTAAGAACTTGGCTACTGGGATAAAATTCTCCTTATCCAGGTTGCTCATAAGCTCTTCGAGCAGTTTTTCATTTTCCATAATCCTAACTAAAAGTTCATTGAGCGTTTTAATTCTCTCATCAGGAGGCATTTTTCTGAGGATTCTCATCACAAAGTCTATTTCTCCGGAACTTCCAAGCTCTACAAGTAAATTCCTTAGGGTATCAAAACTTAACTCGTCGGACATGCTTAATGCTACATCCACGAATTTTTCAAAAGTTGCTTTTGGAGCCTTGTGGCTCTTTAGGTGGATTGCAATTTCTTTTACGGCTTCGTTTATCCAGTGCCTGTTTCTTAGGCCTTGGAATATTTTAATTGCGCTTCCAAACTCCTCCCTTTTTAAATGAGCTTTAAGCAATTCAAGTGCAGCAATTGAATACCACGGTTCTTCAGTTATGTTTTTCAGGATTAAGTGAGCCTTTCTTATGTTCCCCCTTTTCACATACAGGGTGAGCAACTTAAGCAAAACTTCGCTCTTTTTGGTTTTATCCCTCATCTCATTTGCATAAAATAGCGCATCATCATACCGCCTGATCTCAAGCAATACGCTGGTCATACCTTCAATGAGTTCATCATGTAAGGGATCTGGAAACTTCTGAATCATCTCAAATGCTTGATGAAAAACTTTGCCTGACGCAGGGATTTTTGCCTTTTCCAGATATCTGGCGATTTCAATAAGGGCCCTTACCATTGAAACTGGATCGTCAATATATTTCGTGGTTTCAATTGCTTTGGTAAATGCCTTCTTGTATTCTCCGCTTTTGAGAAGAAATAGCTCATAGCCGAGTCGGGCATATGAAATTGCCCTAAAATAAGGATCCCTTATGACAGATGCCAGTTCAAGGATCTCATCTATTAACTTCTTGTTAATCATGGGGTCACCAAATTGGAATTATGAATGATAGTATTTAACAATTGGGCAACTTAAGAACGGACAATGGAAAAAGCATACGGCAAAAAACGAAAATCAGCTGAGTTCATCATACACGATACTCACAGTTTCACCATCATCCAGAGCGACGAAGCTAACCTTGACTTTTTTCCCTGTCCTTGGATCGACAACAATGAAATCGGGGTTATCAAGGTATTTGCTTGATGGTATCTTCCATACATCACTGTAATGTTTTTTTAACTCCTTCATAAACCTGTTGATATCTTTCCTAATAACAGCTGGCATAGGTATCACCATGTATCTATACCACCTTAAAATATAAAAAGCTTTTTAATCGCTATTCGTCAAACTTAATATCGGCAATTGTCTATTTAAATGCCTTGCAGACCATTGCACCCAGGGGAACATTTAGCTCCCTCGCAACAGGCTTACATTTTGCCTTTAAAAGGAAGAACACCCTGCTATCTTTTATTTCACCTAAAGTTTCAAAATTCCCCTGCCCCTTTGCAATTATAACATCAGCCCTGTTAAATATCTCAAGGAATTTATCGCTAACCCTACCAATTGGCACTCCAACTATTCTGGTTCCAGTCGATATAACATTCCCCACTTCATCCAATTTTGCCTCCTTTAGATCGCTGATGGTTGCATCATTGATTATAGCCCCTTCCTTTCCGGCAATATAAATTGTCAGTTTTGGAAACTCCTCCCTAATTGCCTCCAGTAATAGCTTATCAAAGCAAATCTCTCCGCAGTTGTCAGTTAGGTATAACAGGACTTTTGCTTCCCCTAGCTTTTCAAACAGCCTCTCACTATCATCAATGTACAGTTCTTCCTCCAGCATTTTCAAAATGTCTTTCTCAAGTTTTTCGGGCTCATATCCAACGGCGAAGTCAATCACATTTCCGGCTATTGCCAACTTAAGTGCAGTTCTCAGGTCAATTTTCAGCTTTTTCTTTAGGTTTTCCACGACTCTTTGCGCAAGTTTGTTTGATTTAGCCTTATACCCCCTGAATGGGTCATCGACTCCAAGATGCTCATAGAGTTCAAGAAAGATGTCACTTCCAACAACGGCCGGAATGGAACTCTCGTTGAAGTGTTTCGCGAAAAGCTTTGCAGAAAATATCATTGCCCTTTTTCTTTTCTCCAAATCATCTGTGCTGAGTTCAACTATCTTCTGACATTGATTGATTTGACAGGTAAGGCACTCATAGTGCACCCTCATTTTTTCACCCCCTATTTCCCCTGTGTTGGATTTTTAAGCTTTGAACTTTTCATTCCTTACTAAAATTCCAAGAATTTTAGAATGTAATGTTAAGTTTACGATAAAAAGCTTGATGTAATGTAAAAAAGACTTTTAAGCAACTAACCGAATAATTGTTCGGTGACGACAGGATGGAAGTCATAGAGAATGCTAAATTTGGAAAGTTTCACTACAAACTCTTAGCAATTTTGGGCACAGTATGGGCGTTTATAGTCATTAACACCCTCTCCGTAGCTTTCATAATCCCGCTGTTGAAAAAGGAGCCTGCTTTTCAGGGTAGCCTAACAAGGCTTGGGGCTATGGGCTCAGCCGCCCTTTGGGGTATGCTACTTGGTGCATGGTTTTTTGGAATTCTGGCGGATTATACTGGAAGAAAAAAGAGCTTAAGCTTAGCAGTGCTGACGTTTGGTCTGGGATCAATGATAAGTGCCTTTGTCCAAAACCTGAATCAGCTTATCCTCCTCAGATTCATAGTTGGTCTTGGTTTGGGCGGTTCTCTTCCAGTTGCAAGCTCATACTTTGCTGAGTTCATGCCAAAAAAGATTAGGGGGGCCATGATTTCAATTCTGGAGAGCTTTTGGGCTGTAGGCACTATAATAATCGGGATCGTTGCTCTAATAGTGAAGGCGGAGTGGAGGGGAATACTCCTGTTTGGCGGAGCGATTATATTGGCATTACCCCTGTTAGCTTCACTTCCAGAATCTCCACGATTCTTGCTCCTTAAAGGAAAGATCAAGGAGGCTGAAAAAATAATAGAGAAAATCTTTGAGGTTTCTGTAACGCTGGAGATGCCTGAAAATAGATACGGAAAAATTACCATTACGGAGCTCTGGAGCAAATATGCGAGGACAACGCTCATGTTAACGATTTCATGGTTCAGCATTGCATTTGCCTACTACGGCTTCTTCATATGGCTCCCAAAGTTTCTTGCATCATCCCTTAACATTACGGTCTTCAAGAGCTTTCAGTATTTCATAATCACCGCAGTTGCCCAACTACCGGGTTACTGGAGTGCCGCATACCTCATTGAGAAAGTTGGAAGAAAGAAGACACTTTCAAGCTACCTCTTCATATCAGGTCTGGCCGGACTCCTGTTTTACAAGTTTGCAAGTTCTGGAAATGCCTCAATGATACTCTTGAGTGCTGTACTATTCAGCTTTTTCAACTTGGGTGCATGGGGGGCGATCTATGCCTATACCCCGGAGTTATATCCAACGGGTGTGAGGGGCACGGGAACAGGATGGGCTGGAGCCATGGCAAGAATAGGTGGCGGATTAGCCCCAATAGTCGCTGGGAGGGTGATGGAGGTTTCAACAGTTGGGGTAGCGGTGCTTATAATAGCAGTAATTTCGTTGGTGGGAGCTTTGGATGTGGCATTGCTTGGAAAAGAAACAAAGGGAAAAGCTTTAGAGTAACCCCACGTATTCAAGCTCCTCGGGCATTGGTTTCTTCTTTTTCTTCTCCATTTCCCTAATGACCATGTAGCCATGAAGGATTGGTAACCACTCCATGTCTCTCACCTCCTTTTTCTTTTTCTCTCATACTCGATAGTTAATGGATATTTTAAGCTTAAAAGCTTTGTGCGTTTTAAAATGGCTTGAAGTGTATTTCTCAGGTCAAAACTCCCGCAAAGCGGCTTGGATGCAACATTCTTGAATACGATGAACATATTTGAACATAAGAAGGGGTCAAAATAGCATTGATTGTTAAAAACGTATCCATCAATACATACCTATAGGGTTATAAAGTTTTTATCACTCTTTCCTATGGTGGGGAGAATGGCTTTAGAAAATTTGGGTAAAGCATTAAATAATGCGTTAAGAAAGCTTGCACGTGCAAGCTCTGTCGATGAAGCATTGGTTAAAGAAGTTGTGAGGGACATTCAGAGAGCTTTAATAATGAGTGACGTTAATGTTAGACTCGTTCTTGATTTAACTAAAAAAATTCAGAAAAGAGCTTTAGAAGAAAAGCCTCCGGCAGGCGTTTCAAAAAAAGAACACATAGTAAAGATTGTTTATGAAGAGCTCACAAATTTCCTTGGGAGAGA
>DQUR01000134.1 GCA_015662175.1 Thermococcus paralvinellae
AAGTTCTATACTGATATCGACGAGCATACAGAAATGCCAAAGATAGTGATTCCAATATATGGGGACTTAAGGGGTAAAAAGGTTGTTATCGTTGATGATGTCAGCGACACAGGGAAGACATTGCAAGTCGTCATAAATGAAGTCAAAAGGCTAGGTGCAAGCGAGATAAGGGTTGCCTGTTTAGCCATGAAGCCATGGACTTCAGTTGAGCCAGATTTTTATGTGTTTAGAACTGACAAATGGATAGTCTTCCCGTGGGAAGAATTCCCAGTGGTGGTGAGGGAATAAAGTTTTTCTTTTATGCCATTTTTGATTACACATCCAAACAACTGATTTACTCGGGCTTCTTTTGGATAATTGGCTGAAAGAGCAAACTTGAAATAACTGTGCAATGGGAAAGGCCCTTCCTATCCTAATGGAGAAAGATTTGTTGAGAGCAGGGGCAATAACCCCTCGTCCAGTGTATTTCAAAGTCCTGAGGAGTGAAATAAAGTAAAAAGAATTCAAGTTTAATTTCCTGCCACTACCCCCACAAGGAAGAGTGGGGCGACTTCCAGATATGAAAGTTCTCGGCATGTAATGATAACACATGATTATGACCCTATACTTACGCTCCCCATTGGTTGAGTTTAAGGAAAAATATCAACCAACAAATAAAGCAAATACTCAACATTGCGTTGTTCATGTGGATCCCTTAAGGGAAATAAATAATAGGAAAATTCGTTCCTTATGTAATAATTGTATTTTTATGCACTTATCTTACTTGAATTCCTTTTGGCTCATTCTAAAAGGGAAAATTATTGTTAGATATTTTTGCTTTACTAAACAACAGAAAAACATATAAAACAAAAATGCATATTATTGAATGCAAACAGCTTATGGAAGTGAACCATTTGAAGTGGAAATCATTATTTGCAGTCCTGTTAGGACTGCTGATGATTGGAGTGAACACAGGGAGCGCGGCAGCAATATCAAGTTCTGCCCACAATCCTCACGCAAAGGTAGTGGTTATGAAAGAGTTCCCGACCAAACTCTTAGTGAATACTCCTACAAGACAGATCTTTATTTTTGGGGACCTGCTCATTGACTACAAAACCAATGGCAATGAAGCAACGATACTGATCAGGAACACAAGTACGGGTAAGATAATGGATGTTGTTTATATGACCTCCACCAAGATCGGTAACTCATACACATTGACAGTCAGAGATTCTTCGGGAGTCAGTTACTCTATAAGGACTCCCATAAATATAATAGCTCCTGGATTGAGAACAAAGCAGCTGGCATCAAAGCCATTAATAGACAAAAAGCTTAGGGTAATGTATAATACACAATGACATTACTGGTGGGATGGAGTGTACTTCGTCAAAGGATACATGATACGATATCACCATCTAGATTATGAGGAATATGGGATAGAACCATGGCGCACTGTTTCAATCAAAGGCAATAAGCTTACACATCTACACTTCTCCAGTGCAGCATCAGAATTCCTTATTCAGCTTGGACCTACCGCATTAGGAGCCGCTATAGGTGCTTACTACGGCAGTATAGCGGGAGCTGTTGCTGGAGCTATAGTGGGTTTGATAGGAGGGATAACACTCGGACACCACCTTTTGGATGAACATGGTTGCTTGTGGGTATGGTTCTCCCGGGAAGTGGATTATGAACTGGCGCCCACCCACATATTATGTAAGACCCGTTCCAAAATACCTCAGAATAGCCAGCTACACACTCAGAAACAGTTATCATTTACCGGATCCTTGAGGTGAAAGCAATGAGGCACTGGACTTTTGTGCTCCCATTCATTTACTTCCTCTTCCTTTTTGTACTGGCATCAATGGACTTCCCACAGCAAATCAACCACCAATGGATGTGGGTTCAAATTGGTGGACTAATTTTCATGATCGTACTTGGAAGATACCTAGATGGAAGCATTCCAAAGGGGGAAGTGATGGCAATTGGGGCATTCACATTCTTGTGGCTTGCCTTAGCCTTCTTCATCAACATCAGGCGAGAATATTTCACGCTCCTCGGCCTCATCATAGAACTGATTTTGGTGATCCTCCTCGAAAAATTCTTTTTGACATCATGAGAGACCCGAAACTCCTTTAACCCTCAACATCTAATTTTTCTCGGTGGTATTATGAGGGTGTTCATAGCCATTGATATAGGAGACAACGTTAGAGAAAAGCTCGTTCAAGCTCAGGATAGAATTGCAAGAACAAAAGCTGCTAAAATAAAGTTTGTCGAGCCGGAGAATTTTCACATCACTCTAAAATTTTTAGGTGAGATAACTGAGGAGCAGGCTGAAGAAATAAAGGAAATTCTCCAAAAAATAGCGAGTAAGTATAAAAAACATGAAGTTAAAGTTAGGGGGTTTGGTGTTTTCCCGAATTACAGCTATGTTCGTGTCATCTGGGCCGGTGTTGAGGGAGATCAGATTATAAAAAGCATGGCCAATGACATAGAAAAGGAATTAAGAAAGCTCGGCTTTAAAAGGGATAAGGACTTTGTTGCCCATGTGACAATTGGAAGGGTCAAGTTCGTTAAAGATAAGGTTGAGCTTATGTTGACTTTAAAGGAGCTGACAAATGAAGATTTTGGGAACTTTACCGTTGATGCAATTGAGCTAAAGAAAAGTACCTTAACTCCCAAAGGCCCAATTTACGAAACACTGGCAAGGTTTGAACTTAAAGATTAGAGCTGAACTAGGAACAGGGGTACAGGGATTATTGCAAGGTTCCTCCCTTCAATGAAGTCAAGCTTGCCTTTTGACAAGAGGATTTTATTTTTAATCCCCACCCTTGGGAAATCACTCGGCTTAACTTTATTCTGCCATTTCACTTCAACGCCAAAATCTTTTGTTATAAAGTCAATCTCCCTTGCATTATGGAAGAAGTATGTGTTAGAGTTTCTTTTTAGATGCTCTCCCACAATTCCCTCCACTTTTTTTGCAGTTTCAACTTCTATTCCAAACTTCCTTGAAAATGTCTCTAAAATTAATGGATCCAAAAAGTAGAACTTCCTTTCTTTCCTGAAGAGCGGTGTCATCAAGTTTGGCTTTGTTTGGAAGTAGTTCCTCCCGATAAAGAGCTCCTCAAATATTTCCAAATACTCTCTAATCGTTACATGTGAACCTATTTCCATTTCCTTTGAAAGGGCATTCAGGGAAAACTTCTCCCCATATCTTTTTAAAATGCCCAAAATTATTGAAAGTGCTATCCTTTCACTTCTTCCAAGTTTTGTAACGTCAAATATCGTCGCATTATAAATCATTTCATATGTATCTGGGCTTATTTCACCCCTCTCAAGAAGCTCAAATATCGATTTTGGGTAACCTCCAGAGGACAGGTAAAAATAGAATGCCTCAAAGAGCTCGTCCATGTAGGGGTATAACTCCAAGGCATTTTCATAAAGGACCTTGGGGGAATTTTCTAATTTTATCTTCTCTAACTCCCTTTCGAGCTTTGGATTTAATAACCCAGCAACATCCTTAAAGCTCAGTGATAGGAATTCCTCAACTTTTATTGGTCTTCCGGGGAAGCTTTCCCTTTTCAGGCCAGGGGATGAGGAACCGGTTACATAGAGGGTCGTGTTTGCCTTTAGAGGAGAATCTTCCGACCTGCCTTGGGCCAATAACTATTTTATTCTCCCTCTCAA
>DQUR01000166.1 GCA_015662175.1 Thermococcus paralvinellae
CCTGATAAAAGGGAATAGGGTAATTGGGTGGGAGTTTTTAGTGAGGAAAACACTGATTTGGCCTTACTTTCTTTTACCGAGTTCTAGATAAGGCTTTCCATTGGAAGGGCTATGGTGAATTCAGGCTTACATTTGGCTTCATTTGTGACTTTTTAGGACTGTTTCGTTGCACCTCGGCCGTGTAACACCTTCCTTAACAAGTACCGCTCGTCTTCCCTCTTCTCCATGCAATTCTCCAATCCAGGGACCACGAATTCCCAGCCTGAAGAACGTAAACTATCCACCCAATACTTTTGACCCACAATTGTCAAACCTAATGTGGACACGTCCTATTGGTTCTAGGCGAAAAATTAAAAACTTCTTCTGGAGTTTTAGGAGGTAGGTGGTGTCATGGCAGTTGAGAGAGAAAGATGGCAAAACAATTTCAGCGAGTGGTACAACGAGTTAATCGAAACAGCCGGGATACAGGATAGGAGGTATCCGGTAAAGGGGATGAACATCTGGCTGGCCTATGGACTGAGAATTATGAAAAACATAGAGAGGTTCATTCATGAGGAAATGGAGAGAACCGGCCATCAGGAGGTTCTGTTCCCAGCTTTAATTCCCGAAACGGAATTCAAAAAGGAGGCGGAACATATAGCGGGATTTGAGGGAGAGGTCTTCTGGATTACTCACGCTGGCCACGAGCCGTTGGATGTGAGGCTAATCCTCAGACCCACGAGCGAGACTGCCATGTATTCAATGTTCGCACTCTGGATTCGCTCCCATGCAGATCTGCCATTTAAGATATATCAGATTGTCAACGTTTACAGATATGAGACAAAGCATACAAGACCGCTAATCAGAGTTAGAGAAATCAGTAGATTTTTTGAGGCGCATACAGCTCACGACAGCTTTGAAGATGCTGAGAGACAGATAAAGGAGGACCTGGAGATATTTGACAACTTAGCTAAGAAGCTTGCATTGCCCTATATAGTCTCAAAGAGGCCGGAATGGGACAAGTTTCCGGGAGCCTATTACTCCCTCGGTGCAGAGGTAATAATGCCCGATGGGAGGACCCTGCAAATAGGAACGATGCACAACTACAGGCAGAACTTTGCAAGGGCATACAACATAATGTATGAAAAAGAGGACGGAACTCACGATTATGTTCACCAGACAACCTATGGAATGAGTGAGAGACTTTTAGCCGCTGTCATCGCTATCCACGGTGACGACAGGGGCATGGTTCTTCCCCCAACGATTGCCCCGATTCAGGTGGTTGTAGTTCCGATTCCAAAGAAGGACTCGCCACATGATGTCTTTGCCTATGCAAGAGAGATTGCTGAAGAACTTAAGACCGCTGGCATAAGGGTTCATACTGACGAAAGGGACATAAGGCCGGGAAGGAAGTTCTATGACTGGGAGCTTAAGGGAGTTCCGTTGAGAATTGAGGTTGGCCCAAGGGACGTTGAGGGACAAAAAGCGGTGCTCGCAAGAAGGGACATCCTTGAAAAATTCACAGTTGAGAGGGTCAAGCTTATTGAAAAAGTCAGGGAAACACTTGACGCAATAATGGAGAATCTCTATGCAAGAGCTAAAGAATTCCTCGACAGCCACATCAAGAGAGCTGACACACTTGAGGAGGCAAAGTCTGAAGACAGAAGGGGAATTGTGGAACTTCCATGGTGTGGTGAAGAGAGCTGTGGACTTGAGATGGAGGAAATCCTCGATGCAAAGATGCTTGGAATTCCATATCCGGAAGAGACAGCAAGGATTGAAGGCAAAAAGTGTGCCCGCTGTGGAAGGGAAGCAAAGTTCATCGCAAGGTTTGCAAGAACCTATTGATTCTTTTCTTTTGGTGATCTCATCATGATACTTGGGCTCCATGACGGCCATGATGCCGGAGCCGTTTTAATCACCGATGGGGAAATCTATGTGGTTAATGAAGAAAGACTAAACCGAATCAAGCACTATCGCGGCTTTCCGGAGTTGAGTGTGGCCAAAGTCCTCGAAATTGCGGGTGCAAACGTGGAGGACGTTGAAATCATTGCAGTTGCCGGTATTTTTAGAAAACGCTCACGTCTTTTAGAGCTTGAAGAAAACCTAAAGAAGATTTTCGGGAGAGATTTTAAGAGGAAAGTCCTCTATGTCGAGCATCACTTGGCCCACGCTGCCTCAGCTTACTTCACTTCCGGCTGGCGCGAGGCTTTGGCTTTAAGTATAGACGCCGCTGGCGATGGCTTAAGCTCATCAATCTATGTCTGCAGAGAGGGTGAGATGATCAGGATTGCCCAGAGCACGTATCTTGATTCCCTGGGAGATTTTTATGCATCGGTTACAGAGCTTCTGGGGTTCAAACCGATGAGACATGAAGGGAAAGTCATGAGTCTGGCAGCTTACGGGAAGCCAAGCTATGATTTGTCTGCTATAATCGAGCTTAATGGTTTGACCTTTGAAAATCACCTTAAGGTTGTTGGAATTGAAGCAACTAAAAAGCTCGCCCAATTTTTCAATTTTCCTTTTGAGAAAGCTAAAGAAGTTTCTGCAAATCTCAAGATGGGAAAACTCGACGGCAAACTGGAAAGAAAAGCAATTGAGATAGCGGCATCAGCCCAAAGGCATTTGGAAAAGATTGTTGATGAGCTCGGACTTAAGCTTACAGGCTATGGGTTGCCTTTGGCATATGCCGGCGGTGTAGCCCAGAATGTCAAGGCGAATATGATTCTCAGGAGGCATTTTCCTGATTTATGGGTGTTTCCGGCGATGCACGATGGGGGCTTAGCCTTCGGTGCCGCTGTTTTTGTTAAATCCCAGCTTGAAAGACTGGATGGCAGGTGGAAGCCATTTAGGCTGAAGCATGTTTATCTTGGACCTTCTTACTCCGAGAATGAAATCGAGGAATTCTTAAGGGGTAAAGGGGCTGAGTATTATGAGATCAGCGATGTTCCCGGTTTTGTTGCTGATTCCTTGATTGAAGGAAAAATTGTCGCGTTCTTTCAGGGAAGGATGGAGTTTGGTCCGAGGGCCCTGGGCAACCGCTCCATTTTAGCTGACCCAAGAGACGAATCCGTGAAGAAAAAACTCAATCTATCCCTGGCGAGGGATGTGTTTCAGCCCTTTGCACCCACGATTTTGGAGGAGAGGATTGGAGATTATTTGGTTGATCCCCATCCCAACAAGTTCATGACAATGAGCTATTATGCCACGGAGGAATTCGTAAAAACGGCGCCAGCGGTTGTTCATGTTGATGGCACAACGAGGCCCCAAACCCTTGAAAAGGAAGACAACCCGGTATACTATAACATCGTTAAACGCTTCGAAAGGGGGAGTGGAGTTGGGGCTGTGTTGAATACCTCATTCAACATGCACGGCGAGCCAATAGTTTGCTCACCTAGAGATGCCCTCAACAGCTTCAGAAAGGCAAGGCTTGATGTGCTGGTTCTGGAGAAGTTTGCCGTTTATTTATGATTTCCTGTTAGCGTTTTAGCGTTTGCAACAAAAAGTAAATGTAACAAAAATTAAAATTAGCACGATAGCAGGGGAAGGTTAGCATAACGATATACTTATTTTCCTCTCCTCATTCATGTCAATCACGGCGTAATACCCTTTAAACAGGGGGCCAGGATTTACTATTAGCGTTTTTCCAATTTTATCAATTCCCCCTGCTTCATGAATGTGCCCGCAGATAACCAGAGGAGGCTGCTTTTCTTCTATGAACCTTTTCAAAGCTTTGCTTCCCACATGGAGCCCGGTAAATGTCCTATCAACTTTTGTTCCATATGGCGGTACATGCATAAGCAAAATGTCTCCATCACAGTAGTTTCTGTTTAAACTCTCCCAGATTTCTTCCTCCTGAAACTCCCAGATTGTTGAGAAGGGAGTTATATTTGAACCGCCAAACCCCACAATACCAAGTCCGTTGATCTCAGTCCTTCTGTCGTGAAGACTGATCCCAAGTTCTTCAAGTAGATCCAAAACATCCCTGCCGTCACAGTTCCCCATTACGGCATACACCGGTTTTCCCAGCTCTAAAAAATAGCTTAAACTTTTTTCTGCACTTTCCTTGCCCTCAAAATGTGTTATGTCCCCGGCTATTAAAATTACATCAAACTCGTCTCCTCTGATCTTGCCAGCCAACTCCCTGGCCTTATTGAAATTCCCGTGAATATCGGTTACCGCTATTATTCTCATCACAATCACCCCAAGCTAATTTGGCAATTGATCATTTAAGCATTAGCCTAGCATTAGCCTTAAATTTATGAAACTTTTTTCATTAATGGGTGAGAACATGAAAGAATGGAAGAATCTGCTGAGGGATGAAGGATTCATAAAGGTTGGGGACTTTCTCATCGAGCTGAGTGTTGATACGGAGTGCCCATGCAAAGACGATAGGGTTTACCCCACAATAACCGTTTATGACAACAAAACCGGGAGCTGGTATTACATAGATGAGCCCTTCGAGCCGGTTAATAATTATACGGAAGCATGGAAACAGGCAATAAAGGTTCTTACCGAGTATGTAAAGGGGAAGGAACCAAGACTTAAGGTAACTCCAAAGAAATTTGCGCCAGATGACGTGATTGAAAGATTTGCACATGCCTTAAAAACCCTTAAAACGTAGTTTGAATTTTGAACCACTTGCGGAATTTATAATGGGCATTTAAACCCTTTCCAAATTTTGTAGATTTAGCCTTAAGCCTTGCAAAAAATACATAAAAAAGCTTATTTAACTCCAAATATTATATGTATTTTGGGTGTTGATTGAATGAACTCCACAATCCCCCGTAAGGAGGTTGATCCTATTCGGGAACTAATACCTTGGGCAAGGCATGATGCCATTCTAAAGGCATTTGATGAGAAGGAAAAAAGGGAGAAGAGAAATTCTGGAAATGGTCAAAAATCTCCAGGATGTATCTTTTCTTCTCGAAAAGTTAAAGGAATAATTGGAGAGAAGGATTAGTAGAGCACCACTTCTACCGCTTCCCCTTCCAGGTAACCCTCACTGTCCTCTGGAATCGTTATGTATCCATTGCTTTTCACCAAAGAGCTTATCAGCCCGCTTCCGCTCTTTCTTATCGGTTTAGCCATTCCATCCTCATACCATACCTTGACGAACTCATACCTGCCTAGGATTGATGGAACCTTTGCCGTTAGCCTTGCTTTAACTTTAATTGGCCTGAAATTGGCTCCAACGAGCTTTGCGAGGGCGTATTTAACGAAGAGATGGAACTGGGTAAATACTGCAACAGGATAGCCGCTCATGACAAAGATTCTTTCTCCATATCCAAGGGGCCTTCCGGGCTTTATTGTGGTTCCATGAAAGAGCAACTTAACAAAGCGATGGGCGTAATCCCTGTCTCCAAATGCACTGCCTCCCGTTATCAAAACCAAATCGCACTCGTTCTTAGCTTTCTCAAGCCTTTCTTTTATGATCATCTCATCGTCAGGAACAACCCCATAAAACACCGGCTCACCAAAATGCTGCCTAACCAGGCCCTTTAGCATTATTGAATTGCTCTCCAGGATTTTACCCGCCATTAGAGCTTCCTCATTGAGCTCTTCGATAAGCTCATCTCCCGTGATGATTATGCCCACCCTCGGCTTTCTCTTTACCTTCACCCTCTTTATCCCGACACTTTTTAGGAGTGACAGATCCTGAGGCCTGAGAATCTGGCCCCTTTTCAGGATAACCTGCCCTTTCCTTACGTCCTCACCCCTGAAGGCAACGTTTTGACCCGGGGCAACGGGTCTCAACACATAGATTTTGTTTCCCTCCCTCCTCACGTGCTCCTGCATGATGACGGCATCGGCACCTTTAGGCATCTTATTCCCTGTCATGAGCTTTACAGCCTTTCCGTGTGTAACCTCTGCTTTGCTCTCCATCCCTGCGGTTATTTCATCTATGACCTCCAATTCAACGGGGGCATATTCCCTCGCCTGAAAAGTGTCCTCGGCCCTTACAGCATAGCCATCAACGGCTGAACGGTCGAAGGGTGGGGAATCTATGGGGCTTTTTACATCCTCAGCAAGAACCCTTCCGAGGGCTTCATCCAGGCTCACTTCCTCAACATCCGGGATTTCACTGATGTCGTTAATCATGAGTTGGAATGCTTCCCTGTAGGGTGTCAGCTTTTTAAACTCGCGCATCTGAATCACCGGCTTAATCATTCTCCCGCATGCTTCAGGACGTGATAAGCTTCCTTCCTGATTATCTCAACCCCGGTCTTCACCGCATTCAAACTACCTGGTAGGCAAAAGACCACTTTGCTCTCCCTGTCCCTTATTATTCCAGCCGTTGCCCTTGTCAGTACAGCGGCGGTTCCAATCTCTTCAAAGCTCTTGAGTCTGAATATCTCACCAAAGCCTACAAGCTCCTTGTCGAATAGCGGCCTTATGACTTCAATTGTAACATCTCTCCCAGTTATTCCGGTGCCGCCCGTTGTGATCACAACCTCGGCCTTTTCAAGGGCCTCAAGCAATGCCCTGAGGATTGCCAGTTTTTCGTCTGGAACAATCTTATAATAGGTGTTCTCATTTCCAGCTTTCTTCAACTCCTCGATTATGTAATAACC
>DQUR01000242.1 GCA_015662175.1 Thermococcus paralvinellae
CATTTGATGGAGTTTTTTGCTTTTTTATTGTAAGCCTAAGCCCTTTTTTCTCCGATAATCTAGTTAAACTCACTCGTCTGCACCGTTAGTTTAAAAAGTATCTTGGAAAGAGAGAAGTACTCGGACGAGTTCATCATAGTGGCATTGGTTGCCTTGAATAAATCAAGGGTGTTTGATGGGATGTGGTGCAAAAAGCAGTGATTAGGTGGTGCACTTTAAGATGAATTCACAAAATACATGTTGGTGGGCCCGCGGGGATTCGAACCCCGGACCACGCGGTTATGAGCCGCGCGCTCTGACCAGGCTGAGCTACGGGCCCACAATAGCGTTGGCGCCGCCGCCCCGACTCGAACGGGGGACCACGCGGTTAACAGCCGCGCGCTCTACCAACTAAGCTACGGCGGCACAGCCCAATGATAGAGATATGGGGAGGATTTATAAAGATTACGGTTAATACTGTTAGGATAAGGCAACGTCTTGAGGGTAGCGTCAAATATTAATTTTAAACATCATCTGGACCACAAAAGGGACAAAATAAAAGTCAAGAAATTCACTAAAACCCTGAGAAATCGTAATTCTCGCTAGAATCTTCTGCATGAAGGCCATATAGGCAATCAGGTACACCTCCCATTTATATTCTTTGAGTTCAAGGACTTCCTTGGATATTTAGGATTTCTCTGTAACCTTTTCATACTGCACATGCTCTGATTCTGGACCATAAAACAGTTTCTTGGGCATTCCCTCTCTCAAGGACAACATTGTGCCTTTATGAGAGGAAGTTACTTGGATTATGTTACTGAGACTCAACCAAGAAAAGAAACCTTCAAGGAGAAAATTAAAATTATTCTACAAAAGGAAAGATCGGAGGAAGTTTCTCTGTTCCTTCCAAACCTTGGGAGGATGCCTTAACACCGATAGATTTGCAAAAGTGCCACCGATTTTACCTACTGTTGTATCATACCTACACATTTCAAATTTTTCCTTGCTTTGCCTCGATCTCAAGCGATAAAATCTTTGACTTCTTCGTTGCGGCATCTACCGCTTTCATTATGGCTGTTCTAACTCTGCTATCCTCAAGCTCAAAAATGCCATCTATGGTTGTCCCTCCAGGGGTTATCACCATATCCCTAATTTGGGCTGGATGTAAATTTGTCTCTAAGAGGAGCTTTGCCGTACCTAAGAGGGTCTGGGCGGCTGCGAGTAGAGCAATATCTCTTGGTAGGCCAACTTTCAATCCACCATATATCATAGACTCAAGGAACACGGAAGCATAAGCTGGCCCAGAGCCACTCAATCCAGTTATGGCATCCATGTATTCCTCTTCAATTCTCAAACACTTTCCCATTGCTCCAAAAATTCTTTCAACTAATGCAATTTCTTCTTCGCTTAAGTCATTCGTTGCGTAAGCTGTAAAGGATTCCCCAACTAAAATAGCTATATTTGGCATAGCCCTTACGAACTTCGCCTCAGCTAAGCTTTTCAAGAACTTTAGAGAAAGTCCAGCTGCCAGAGAAATAGTTAATTTTCCCCTTATTTCTTCCTTTATTCCTTCAAGAACCTCCCTGATCTTGTTTGGCTTCACCGCCAGGATTATAACATCAGCGTCCTTTGCTGCCTTAACGTTGTCGCTACTTATCTCAACACCATGCTCTTCAAGCCACTTAATTTTTTCAGCTCTCCTTCTCGTTGCTATTACCTTGTTCACGAACTCCTCCTTGACCAAAGCCTTAGCAATGGCACTTCCAACTGTTCCAGCACCGATTACAGCTATGTTTATTTTATTCATTTTTCTCACCAGATTGGACTTTTTACAAAAATCCACGCTTGTAGGCTAGTTCAGCATTTAAAATTGAACCACCAGCTGCACCCCTAACTAGGTTATGCCCTAAAGTTATATATTTGAACTTTTTAGCTTTTACTTTCTCCAACCTGCCAACTACAACCGTCATTCCTATTCCCAAATCTCTATGAAACCTTAACTGTGGAATTTCTTTGTAAGCTATTGGTCTCTCGGCAGTTGGTAAGTTAAGCTTTTCCAAGGGATTAAACTTTTCAAGTGTTTCTTTGAGCTCTTCAGCCTCTGCATCTTCCTCAAATTCAATGAAAACTGACTCCGTATGTCCATGCAAAACCGGAACCCTTGTGGTTAGAGCAGTAATTTCAAAGTTCGCTGGGATTATCTTATTTCCTTCAAGTTTCCCAAGGATTTTCCTTGATTCATTCTCAATTTTCCACTCTTCTTTTTCGATGTAGGGGATTATGTTGTCAAAAATCTGCATCGCTGAAACTCCACTAAATCCAGCACCCGATATAGCCTGCATGGTCGCCACGTTAACGCTCTTTATTTCAAACTGCTCTAAAGCCTTAAGCGAAAGCACTAGAATAGCTGTGGAACAGTTTGGGTTTGTAACTATAAACCCCTCCCAATTTCTCTTCTCCCTTTGAACTTCAATCAGGCCTAAGTGATCCCCATTAACCTCTGGAACTAAAATTGGCACATCTTCTTCATAGCGGTGTGAAGAGGCGTTGCTGAAGATGGGTACTTTTTTAGCGAGCTTTTCTTCCACTTCCTTGGCAACTGAAGAGGGAAGTGCCGAGAAGACTAAATCCACATCTGGGCTCTTAAGAAAATCGTCCAAGCTCTCGATTTTGATTTCCCCAATCTCATCCGAAACATTCCAAGTGGCCACCTCTTTGAATCTCTTTCCCTTCGATTTTTCTGAAGCAATTAAGTGCTTTATTTCAAACCAGGGATGATCTTCTAAGAGCTTCACAAATGTCTGCCCAACTAAGCCTGTTGCGCCCAATATTGCTACCTCCATCACAAAACCTCCTTAAATGCTTCTAAACTTGGTTCTATTGGCTCTGGAAGCTTAGGCCTAAAGTTCTCAATTATTACGTTTGGGTCTTTCAGTCCATGCCCTGTTGTAATTAAAACATAGCTTTCATCTGGCTCAATTAGGCTAAGTTCTTTCAGCTTAATTAGACCAGCTAAGGAAGATGCCGATGCTGGCTCAACAAAAATTCCCTCCTTTGATGCGAGCAGTTTTTGAGCCCTAAGAATCTCTTCATCACTCACACTCTCAAACAACCCACCCGATTCTTTAACAGCTCTCCAAGCTTTCTTCCAGTTGGCTGGATTTCCAATCCTTATGGCTGTTGCTATGGTTTCGGGTTTCTCCTCAGGCTTGAACTCTCTCTTCTCCTTCCAAGCTTTTGCTAAAGGCGAAGCTCCCTCTGCCTGAACACCAATCATCCTTGGCAGTTTCTCTATAAAACCAGCTTTATAAAGCTCTTTAAATCCTTTCCAGATTGCTGAAATGTTGCCAGCGTTTCCTACGGGCAGAACTATGTTATCTGGAACAAAGCCAAGCTGATCAAAGATTTCAAAGGCTATTGTCTTCTGCCCCTCTAAGCGGAAGGGGTTTATTGAGTTGAGCATATAAACTCCCAACTCCTTGCTTGCCTCAATTACCACTCTTAAAGCATCATCAAAGTTTCCTTTAACTGGAATGACCTTTGCCCCATAAACTATTGCTTGAGCAAGCTTTCCTAATGCTATCTTTCCGCTTGGCACTAAAACATAGCTCTTTATCCCAGCTTTTGCCGAATATGCAGCTAAGGAAGCTGATGTATTCCCAGTTGAAGCGCAGATTACTTTGTCCATGCCTAGCTCCAAAGCTTTGCTCACTCCAACGGTCATCCCCCTATCTTTAAATGAACCCGTCGGATTAGCACCTTCGTTCTTAACGTAAAGCTCTCGCATGTTGAGCTCTCTCTGAAGGTTTTCTAAACGATATAACGGTGTTCCACCCTCATTGAGCGACACTCTCTTTTCAACTGGGATAAAGCTCTTGTACTTCCAAAGAGTCACGTTTTTTCCATCAAAGACGTTTTCAACCTCACCTAAATCTATTATAACCTCAAGCAAACCACCACATTCACATCTATACCTGATCTCATTGGGATCGTATTCTCTTCCACACCCTATACACCTCAAAATCATTCTGCTCCTCCTCCAACTTCGCTAATAAAATACTCCGCCTTAATCCCCTTCTTCCTCAAATGCTTCAACCATTGCCTTCCCAATATCCTTAAGGTTCTCTCCAATGGCAAACATAGCTGGACCTGAACCAGATAAAGAAACTCCATAAGCACCGCCCTCCAGAGCTGCTTTCCTGACTTTATCGAACCAGGGGATGAGGGGCTTTCTGTAGGGAATAGCCAAGTGATCATCCAAGAGCTGTCCAACTCCTTTTACATCGTTCTCCTTTAAAGCCAGGACCAACGAGCTTGCCAATGCTATGTTTCTTACTGCATCGCTCAGCGGAACGTATTTTGGCAAAACTTGCCTAGCCCTTCTAGTACTGATCTCGACGTCCGGAAGAACAACCACCAGCTTAAGCTTTGGACTCATTTTGAAGACCTCAAGAGGAGAAAGAGATTTTAGAATTGTGAAGCCCCCAAAGAGTGCCGGGATAATATTATCCCCATGGGCTTCCCCCGATGCAATTCGCTCTCCCTCCAAAGCTGCTTTTATTATTAATTCTCTGTCATCTATATCCAAAAGCTTTGCCATCGCTAATGCTCCACCTAAAGCTGAAGCTCCTGAACTTCCGAGTCCACTTCCTGGCCTTATCCCTTTCTTTATTTTCATCTTAAAGCCGCTTTCGATTCCCAAAATCTTTAAAAGGGACAAAGCGGAAACGGAGGCAATGTTTTTTTCAGGCTCCTCTGGAACGCTGTAGGCCTTGACCTCAACCCTTATCTCACCACTGAGCTCAACCTCAATGACATCCCTTGGCTTCTCTAAGCACAAACCAAAAACATCAAATCCTGGTCCAAAGTTCGCTATCGTCGCTGGAACTGAAACCTTCATCAAAAATCACCTCGTGTAAAGCATTCAAAGAATTTTCAAGCTCCTCTCTCCTAACAAGAAAGCAGACCCAATTCTTGCCCTTATTGCAAACCTTTACCACCGACTTTATCAATCCCAACAACTCCAATTCTTGCAAAGTTTTCGTCAATGATTTTGTAGGTTATTATTGGCACCCCGGATTTTATGTCCGAAACGAGCGTCCCTAATTTCCAGTCACTTGTCCTTCCGATGATTATGGGGGTCCTATCTTTCACTGGTTTAATGGTTCGCTCATGCAAAGCTTTCATTCCGAGTTTTGAAGCAATTAAAGCCTCTTCATAGGAAACAAATGGGATTAGCTTGGCTTTCCTCACCACCCTTGGATCGGCAGTGTAAATTCCCTCAACATCGCTCATTATCAGAACTGTCTTTGCATTTAGAAGGGATCCTAAAATTGAGGCTGTATAATCACTTCCTCCCCTTCCAAGCGTCGTTCTAAAGCTTTTGTAACCTCCCAAGAATCCAGTCACAACTGGAACTTTGCCTTCTTTAAGCAAATCTTCAAGGGCCTTTACTCTCTTTGCCGTCTCTCTGAAGTCAATATTAGCATTCCCAAAGGTATTGTCTGTTCTAATTACATGGAAAGCATCGACTGGAATGCTCTCTATCCCTTGATTTCTCAAAGCTTCTGTGAATAGTTCCACCGATAGTCTTTCCCCAAAGGACAAAACGTGGTCAATGAATGCCTTTTTATTCGGAAAACTCTTTTCCTTTCTCAGAATTTGTCGAAGTTCGAGGAGAAGATTTTCGACATATTCAGAGTCAAGCCCAAGTTTTTCAATAACCCTCTCGTGTTTTTCTGCAATTTTTTGAATTATTCTTTCGTCTTTGCTGTTTGCCAAGTGTAGTAGAGAGTCCGTTACTCCTTTTAGAGCTGAAAGAACAACTACAACTTCATTTCCATCATGGAGCTTCTCGACAAGTTCTAAAGCTTTGCCAAAAGAGTCTCTAACTGAACTCCCCCCAAACTTAACCACTACCCTTGGCTTAACGGAGAGTTTGTAAATCACCCATTTAAACCATCCTCTTGGAGACTTTTCTCATTGAATATAAAATTTCCCGAAAATTATTTGAAGTTCTGATGACTTTTATCTGGAATCTATGTCTTCATGTTGTCACTCTGAAAAATTAAAACAAATTTTTAGTTAAAATGACAATTTTTAATGTTTAACCATTTAAAATGCCAGCTTAGACAGCTTATCTTAGCCAAAAATTTATAATATTGAAATCCAATCTCAAAGTTTGATGATGCCTAGCCAATATTAGCCTACACGATAAAAAGGGATGAGTTAAGTGTATTTAGAAAGCTTCTTTCAAGGGCCTTGAATGAAAACCAGGTGCTGATTTTAAGAAGCATAGAAGCATAAACGAAAAGCACTGTTCCTTAAATGCTTTTTTTGGAGGAAAAGGACAAAATTAAGAAGTTCCTCAGATTCATTGAAAAAGAAAATCCAACATTGAGGAGCTTAGAGAGAAGTTTGACATGAAATTGAGGATAGCTACAAAAGATTCCACACGGTGTTAAAAATTGCATCCTGAAATACGAGAGCTACTTTATAGTGGGGCTGAGAAAAGAAATTGAATGGTTTGAGGTTATCATCTCATTTAAAATTGTTCCAAACATAACCTCTCCTTTCTGGGTTTTTCCTCAAATTGTTTCTCTCTGATTTGCAGCTATCTGCTCTGAAGAAATGTTGGTTTACTGCTTTGAGTTGAGCTCTCCAAATCATCTCAGGATTGTGCCCAACCAGCATTGGTTTTGAACAAATACTAGCAATGTACCACTGGAAGACTTTCAATTTAAGCCAAGTGTTTTCAGATGATTTATCATCCTATCAACGTCGTCAGCTATCACGACATCAAAAAGACCAACTAATTGCTTTAAATTGTTGTTTTGGTAATAAAGCTCATCAATCTCTGTCCATAAAACAATCTTTAGTCCCAGGCTCTTTGCCCAAGCCAGTGCCTGCTTAAACCTTTCAAAGCCCAAAATAGGAATTCCTTCCATCGGAGTATTTGCAGAGTAAAGGTTAAGCTCTTCCTTAAGTCTTGGTATCTCTGGAACTATTCTTTCATCTCCAATTAGAATTCCAAGCCTTATTTTATCATCAAGCTCTCTAACTCTTTGGAGTGCATCAATGTTGAAGGACGAAATCAAGACTCTATCGTCAGCATCAAAGTTATGGACAACCCTAACACTCTCTTCAGCTGCATCAACATCTTTTATTTCAATGTTTATCAAAGAATCCTCTGGCAATACTTCAAAAACCTCCTCAAGCGTTGGAATTCTCTGTCCCATGCCCAAATCTGCATCCTTAACTTCGTCAAGTGTTACTTCCTTTGTTTTTTTCTTGATTTTTGCCGTTCGTTCCAACGTATCGTCATGCATGATTATTAGGTGGTTATCCTTAGTTAGCCAAACATCAAGCTCAACACCATCTGCACCCGCCTCTATCGCCTTTTGAAAGGCTAAAATACTGTTTTCTGGATATTTTGCCATGTACCCACGATGGCCCAAGACTAAGACCCTTTTTTCATCCCAGCTTGGCATGGATATCGCCCACAGAAACGTTGGATATTCACTTAAAAACCTTTACACCTAATGTTTTCATAACTTTCACAACGTTATCTGCTATGATCATATCGTAATACCCCCGTAATAGAGGCAAATAAAGGAGCTCATCCTTTTCAAAGCTCCAGATTGCTATTTTTACATCAAACCCTTTAGCCCATTTCAGGAGAAGCCTGAAGACCGGAAACGATACATGGTCAATACCATCAAGTGGAACGTGGAGGGAGTATAAATTGAGCTCTTTCTTAAGGATCGGGAACTCAAAAATGGCACTCTTTCTCTCCACCGAAAAGCCCAGCTTTACTTCTTCATTTAAGTTTCTGATTTTCTTTAGTTTTTTAGTTTCAGGAGATGAAAATACAACCCTATCGAGGGTGTTGAACTTCTTAACAAGCCTGAGGAGGGGTTTTATTGCATCATCATCTTTAACATCCACGTCAAAAATTGCATTGGGGAATTCTTTAAAGAGTTCATCTACGGTAGGAATCAGTTTTCCATAGGGATGTAGCCTTCTCAACTCGTTCAATCTTAGTTCTTTAACATTATACCATTTCCCATCGACTTTGAATTCACTGTCATGAAGTGTTACAGGCTTTTTATCTCGGGTTAGCCAGACATCAAACTCTATCCCATCGGCCCCATTCTCAATGGCCTTCTTGAATGCCAGCATTGTGTTTTCCGGATAGACGTCCTTAAATCCCCTATGGCCAATCATGAGCACATCCATTTTAACCACCTGAAAACATATAAACACCTGCTGTGATACCCATTTTGCATCAATACCACGGAGGCGTGCAATAATGAAAGGGGAGTTTAATTATAAAAGGATATTTCTTCTGGGATTTGGCTTTTTTGGTATAAGCATTGTGTGGGCACTTTACAACGCATACGTACCGATATTCCTGAAGGACTTTGCACTGAGTTCGTTTATAATAGGTATTGTTATGGTTATAGACAATATTTTTGCAATAGTTATGTTGCCATATCTCGGAGCACTTAGCGATAAAACAAGAACTATATTGGGAAGAAGAATGCCTTATATCCTAATAGGGGCACCATCTGCAGCGATATTCTTTGCTTTGATACCAGTTGCAAGAGCACACAAGAACCTAGCTTTGATGATGGGAACTATCATTTTGATGAACTTCTTCATGGCAGTCTTTAGATCTCCAGTAATTGCTCTGATGCCGGATATAACACCATCAAGATTCAGAAGCCAGGCAAACGGAATAATAAACTTCATGGGTGGATTAGGTGCACTCTTCGCGTATTTTGGAGGAAAGGCTCTCTATGATATTAACTATGCCCTACCTTTTTATGTTGGAGCCGCAATGATGTTGATTGCCAATTTGCTGGTTGTCATCTTTATAAAAGAACCGGAGGAATACAGAAAGCCATCAAAGGAAAAGGTCAGCTTATGGGAACTGCTCAAGAAAACGAGTTATGAAAGCTTTGGGGAGCTGAAGGAGAACCTGAAGGATGTATTTGCAAGTGCAGAAAAAAGCTTGTTCTTCATGCTCCTGGCAATATTCCTGTGGTTCGTGGCCTTCAACTCCCTTGAAACGTTCTTCACAAGTTACGCAAAGTTTGAACTCGGTATAAAAGAGAGCACCGGAGCATTTCTGCTTGGAATATTTGCTCTGGGCTTCATGATATTTTCAATTCCAGCCGGTTTCATTGGGAGCAGGTTTGGAAGGAAAAGGACAATGAGTGTAGGGCTTATAGTGATCATTTTGGTCATGGCAATTGCTCTCTATCTGGGACTCCAGGCAGCGAATGGAAGGGTGAGTGTTGACTTTGTTGTGAAAGCTTTTGCTGGACTGTTTCTCCTTGGGGGCTTCGGATGGGGAATGGTTAACGTCAATTCACTCCCGATGATCGTTGACATGACAACCGAGGAAAAAGTAGGCGGTTACACCGGGCTCTACTATTTCTTCTCGATGGCGGCAAACATCTTTGCACCACCCCTCTCTGGAATGGCAATAGACTACTTTGGATATCAGTCATTGCTCATCTTTGCCACAGTATTCTTTGTTTTAGCACTGATTGCAGTCCAGTTTGTAAGAAGGGGAGACATTGTAGGGCAAACGTCGCAGGAAATATACGAGCTAATTCCGGATATGGATTGACATTCTCAAGCACCACAAAGCATAAAACATTTAGCCCATTAGCAAAAACGGAGGAAGTGCCATGGGACATAAAAAGTTTAGCTGGGGAGTAGTTCTCGGATTGGCGCTTCTTGGATTCAGCAGAAGTGTGGGATGGGCACTAAACAAGGGGCTTTCCTTTCCATTGCTATCCAGCTATACCCAGTCTGCATTTGTAAAAGGAACAATCCTGGCTCTTGAAGGCATCATTGGACTGCTAATTCCACCGCTTTTAGGATATTACAGCGATACGTTAAAATCAAAGCATGGAAGGAGGAGACCTTTCATAATCATTGGGGGAATACTGGCCGGAGTTGCAGCGTTGATGATTTACACCGCCTATGCACTTGGCATTCCATTAGCGGGTTTTGCATTAACGCTGGCATTCTTTTACTTCTCAATGCACCTATACACCGCACAGTTTAGAGCCCTGATGCCGGACACAATAGAAAGCGGTGAGAGGGGGAAAGCAAGCGGTGTAATTACGCTTTTGGAGTGGGCTGGCAACCTTTTTCTCTTTGGATTGGCTGGATTTTTAATAGCCAAAGCCGTTGCTGAAACAGGAGAAGCCGAAGGCATAAAAGCTTTAGCCCAAACCCCTTATCTCAAGATACCCTTTATAATAACTGCAATCTTCCTCATTGGTGCAGCGTTGTTCGTGTATTTCATAATCAGAGAACCAGGAGCACCGGAAATAGAGAATGATGAGAGCCTCATTGGATATTTAAGGAGCATAGTTGAAAACAGGGACTTCCTCAAGTTTTATGCTGCACAGACACTCTGGTGGATGAGCTTTGAGTTCATAGCAATCTTCCTCTATGGAATCCTTGCGTTTATACTCCACGGTTCAGCCACCGAAGAGAACGTTAAAGCTGTAACATCCCTAGGCCTATATCTAATGGCTCTCTTCAACATCACGGTCCTTCTTGGGGCTTTACCCGGGGGAATAATCTATGACAAGCTTGGAAGGAGGCTCAGCATAGTTCTTGGGGGTATTATTTTTGCCCTGCCACAGGTTTGGGGATGGTTTATAAGCACGCAAACAGAAATAGTGATAGCACTGGGATTGGCCGGGATAGGGTGGGGAATACTAATGGCAGCATCCTATCCGGTTATCGGCGATTTGCTGACTCATTATGAGAAGGAGGCATTCACGGGCAGATACTATGGATTCTTTGAAGCTACTCGCTCACTGCCGGTGCTTTTAGCAGGAACAATCGGTGGCGCGATAGTTGATTTAGCCGGTGAAAATTACCGCATTTTGTTCCCAATCGGTGCACTGCTTGTATTGCTGGCAATGCCAATGATATGGCACATGAAGAATCTTGAGCCGGGTGAGAGGCCATGATTTTAATGATTCTCTTGGTAATCTTTTTCCTCTTCGTGATCTTTGTGGCATATAAGATGGTCAAGCCGCCGAGGGAAATCAAGGGATGGACACCAGGGGATCTGGGTTATGAGTACGAGGAAGTCACAATCCGAACAAGAGATGGCCTAAAACTCCATGCATGGTGGATTGATCAGGGAAATGAAAAAACCGTTATTCCCCTCCATGGATACACATCAAGCAAATGGAACGACCTTTACATAAAACCGACGATGGAGTTCCTTTTAAAGGCAGGCTATAACGTTCTTGCCTTTGACTTCAGAGCACATGGAAAGAGCGAAGGAAAATACACGACGGTTGGGGATAGAGAGTTAATTGACTTAATGTCAGCAATCGACTGGCTTAAGGAAAAGCATCCAGAGAAATCCAAGAAAATTGGGCTTATAGGCTTTTCAATGGGTGGAATGGTCACCATAAGGGCTTTGGCTGAAGACGAAAGAGTTTGCTGTGGAGTTTCTGATTCCCCACCCATGGATCTTAATAAAACAGGAGCACGTGGTTTGAAGTATTTTGCAAAGCTCCCTGAATGGTTATATGCATTCGTTAAGCCTTTCACAATGTGGATAAGCGGCGGAAAGCCCGTTCATCCGTTGGAATATGCGGACAAGGTGAAAAAGCCCCTTCTATTGATAGCCGGAAAGAAAGACCCGCTCGTTAAAGTTGAAGAAATCAAGGAGTTCTATGAAAGAAATAAGAAGATCAATCCAAACGTTGAGCTCTGGATTACAGAAGCTCCTCATGTTAGGACAATACTCCTAGCAAAGGATGAATACAGGAAGAAGATCTTGGAGTTCTTCAAAAGGCATCTATAAGGCTTGGTGAGAGGTGTTTTTGACCTCGGCCTTTAACCCTGAAAACGTTCCAGGAGATTTCAGAAGATTTATAACTCTCCCAACGCTCATTCTCTTAGAGGTGATAGTATGGAAGAGTTGATTTTAAAGTACGCGCTCATCAATGCAATTCAGCACGGGGGAAAAGCTAATCCCAAGGCGGTAATGGGTAAAGTTCTCGGCAGTCATCCAGAGTTGAGACCTAAAGCCAGGGAGATAATTCCCGTTGTGAACAGGATAATTGAAAAAGTCAACAGTATGAGCATGGAAGAACAGGAGGCAAAGCTCAGAGAAATTTACCCGGAGTTCTTTGAGAAGGTAGAGAGGAAGCACGAAGAAAAGAAAAGTTTACCCCCGCTTCCCAAAGCTGAGAAGGGTAAAGTAGTTACAAGATTTGCACCAAATCCTGATGGGGCTTTCCACTTGGGAAATGCGAGAGCGGCTATTTTAAGCCATGAATACGCGAGAATGTATGACGGTAAGTTCATCCTGAGATTTGACGATACCGATCCCAAGGTAAAGAGGCCTGAACCCATCTTTTATGAGTGGATAATTGAGGATTTAAAGTGGCTTGGCTTCAAGATTGATGAAATCCATTATGCAAGCGACAGGCTTGAGATTTATTACAAATATACCGAAGAGCTGATAAAGATGGGCAAAGCCTACGTCTGCACTTGCAAGCCGGAAGAATTTAGAAAGCTCAGGGATTCCGGAAAGCCATGTCCGCACAGAGATTTACCCCCGGAGATTCAGCTTGAGGAATGGAGAAAGATGCTTGACGGAACTTATAAAGAAGGAGAAGCCGTTGTTAGAATTAAGACCGATTTAAGTCATCCAAATCCCGCCGTAAGGGACTGGCCCGCTTTAAGGATAATTGACAATCCAGATCACCCCAGAACGGGGAATAAATACAGGGTCTGGCCACTCTACAACTTCGCATCGGCGATTGATGATCATGATCTCGGCGTAACTCACATCTTCAGAGGTCAGGAGCATGCTGAGAATGAGACGAGGCAAAGGTATATCTACGAGTATTTTGGCTGGGAGTATCCCGTGACTGTTCATCACGGTAGACTGTCAATTGAGGGAGTAATCCTGAGCAAATCAAAAACGAGAAAAGGAATTCAGGAAGGTAAATACATGGGGTGGGATGACCCGAGATTGGGAACGATCAGGGCACTAAAGAGGAGGGGAATTCTTCCCGAGGCTATTAAGGAGCTCATAGTGAGCGTAGGACTCAAGAGGAGTGACACAACCATAAGCTGGGACAATCTGGCAGCAATAAACAGAAAGCTGATTGATCCAATGGCAAACCGTTATTTCTTTGTCGCTGATCCAATCCCAATGTACATTAAAGGCTTTGAGGGAGAATTCACCGCAAGAGTTCCCCTCCATCCGGATCATCCGGAGAGAGGGTACAGAGAGCTTAAGTTCACACCAGAAAAGCCGGTTTATATTTCAAAAGATGATCTGGAATTACTCAAAAAGAGCGAGTACATACGGCTCAAGGACCTCTTCAATGTCAAGCTCCTTGAGGTTGGTGAAGAGAAAATAGTTGCGGAGTTTGACAGCATCGAATACGAGAAGGCGAGGGAACACAGGTGGCATATGGTTCACTGGGTTCCGGAAGGAAAAGAATGCGAGGTTATAATTCCAGAGGGGGATGAGCTCACAGTCAAGAGGGGCCTGCTCGAAAGGGGTGCAGATGTCAAAGTAAACGATATAGTTCAGTTTGAGAGATTTGGCTTTGTCAGAATTGATGCCATTGAAGGGGGAGTCATTAAAGCGATATTTGCCCACAAGTGATGGCCATAGTTGTTCTTTCAAAATTTTAAAGA
>DQUR01000163.1 GCA_015662175.1 Thermococcus paralvinellae
GAGCACATGATTCTAACAATCGGACAGCATCCGGTCAAGTTCATCAAGGAAGGAAAGTTCAACGAACTCGTTGAGAAGCTTGCTGATGGTATAAGGACTGTTGCAGCCGCATTCTATCCAAGACCAGTCTGGTACAGGACGTTAGATGCCCCAACAAACGAGTTCAAGGAGATGCCAGGCGGAGAAGACGAACCAGACGAGAGAAACCCAATGCTTGGATGGAGAGGAATTAGAAGAAGCCTCGATCAGCCGGAGCTCCTCAAGGCAGAGTTCACCGCAATCAAGAAGGTCGTTGAGGAAGGCTACAACAACGTCGGTGTAATGCTCCCACTCGTGAGCCATCCATACCAGATCAGAGAGGCCAAGAGGATTGCAAGGGAAGTCGGCCTTGAGCCGCACAAGGATGTAGCCTTCGGTGTCATGATCGAGGTTCCAGCTGCCGCAATAATCATTGAGGATCTCATCAAAGAGGGAATTGACTTCATCAGCTTCGGAACAAACGATCTAACCCAGTACACATTAGCTTTGGACAGGGACAACGAGAGGGTTGCCAAGCTCTACGACGAGACACACCCAGCCGTGCTCAAGCTCATCAAGCACGTCATCAAAGTCTGTAAGAAATACGGTGTTGAAACAAGCATCTGTGGACAGGCCGGGAGTGATCCAAAGATGGCGAGAATCCTCGTCAGACTTGGAATTGACAGCATCTCAGCCAACCCAGATGCCGTTGAATTAATAAGAAGGGTCGTTGCACAGGAAGAGCGCAGGATAATCCTTGAGGCTGCAAGGAGGCAGATCTTTAAGGACGAAGAGGACATCTTCTGATTTCTGTTTTTCCCTATTTTAACCCCTCCTTTCTTGATGTATCTTCCACAAAGTTTATATCTTAACATTTCGATAGTCATTTGACTAATAATGACGGCATCAAAAATACATGAGATGAGACAGGAAATAGTCAGAGGCAAAATAGAAAAGACCCTTTTTAAATTGGCCTGGCCTTTAATAGTGAACAACATAATCCAAGTGCTCTACAACATAACGGACACCTTCTGGCTGGGCAAACTTGGAAGGGAGGCATTATCTGCCCCGGGTGTTGCGTGGCCCCTAATTGGGACACTCATGAGCCTTGGGATGGGTTTTGCAACAGCGGGATTTGCATTTGTCGGACAGTACATAGGGGCAGAGGAATACAGGAAAGCTGAGAGAGCTGCCGGGGCACTGTATTCACTGATGTTTATTTTCGCCTCAACCGTCGCTGTTGTCGGCTACCTTATGGTGCCGTATGCCTTAATGTTTATGAAGGTCACCGAGAATGTGTATCCCCATTCTTTAAGCTACACTCGGATAATCTTCGCTGGAATCCCGTTTGCCTTCAGCTTTATGGCATTCAGCTTCCTCATGAGGGCAACCGGAGACACAAGAACTCCCGTTAAGATAAGCTTTTTTACAGTGGGCTTAAACATGGTTCTCGATCCTATACTGATCTTCGGCCTGTTCAACCTGCCAAGACTTGGCGTTGCAGGAGCAGCACTGGCCACAATAATCTCAAACACCATCGGTTCGATAATCGGGGCATACCTCCTGCTAGCAGGGAAAGTGGGCATTCGCCTAACAGTAGAAGATTTAAAACCAGATCTGAGATTCTATGCAAGAATATTCAGGGTGGGTTTGCCCTCAAGCATAGGTTCTTCAGCCAACAGCTTCGGATTTGTAATTCTAACCAGAATTATATTTGGATTTGGAGACGTTAGCTATGCCGCTTACACCATAACAACCCGTCTGGTAAACTTTCTGACGAGCATTTCAAGGGGAATATCAATGGCCATGGGGACTATGATAGCCCAGAATATTGGGGCAGAAAAGTATGAGAGGGCATGGAAAATAGCTGAACGGACTATGGTTGTCAACTTTACTCTTGCCAGCATTGCGATTCTTTTAATTGGAATTTTTAGGGTTCAAGTTTTTAGGGTGTTCCTAAATGATCCCGCGGTGATAAGGGAGAGCGCAATAGTGCTCAAGTACTTCCTAATTTCAGTGCCGTTTTTCAACGGTATCTTCATGGTTGTTGACAACGTATTCAGGAGCTCAGGCCATACAAAGAAGAGCATGACACTGGGCATTCTGAGGTTATGGGGCCTTAGAATTCCTCTAAGCTACATTTTGGGATATCATGTGTTCATGTCTTCAAAAGGCGTTTTCCTAGGCATGGGGTTGAGCAATTTCATAGCTTCCGGAGTGGCGTTGATATGGTTCCTCAGAGGCTCTTGGATGAAGAAGATTATTGAAGGAGAAAAGAAGGCTGGTGCGGGGGCGGGGATTTGAACCCCGGAACCCCTACGGGAGTGGATCTTGAGTCCACCGCCTTTGACCAGGCTCGGCAACCCCCGCACTCCATCTCCCTATACAATGATGCAGTTTTAAAAACCTTATGGTGAAAACAAACTCCAAACACTTTTAACGTTCCAGTCTTCTAACCCCGTCTTTAGTGCCAACCAGGACAATATCAGCTATGTCCGCAAAGATCCCATTCTCCACAACGCCGGGAATGTTGTTGAGCTCAATCTCCAGATCCAGGGGATCTTCAATCCTCTCAAACTTTGCATCGAGTATGAAGTTCCCATTGTCCGTGATCACGGGACCGTCTTTCTTAACGCCCATTCTGAGCTCAGCCATAGCATTGAAAACCTCAAGCTCTTCCTTTATGGCCCTCCAAGCCACAGGAATTACTTCAATCGGAACGGACATTTTTTGTCCGAGATATTCTACAAGTTTGGACTCATCAACGAGAATGAGAAAAGTCCCTGCCCTGTATTCGATGATCTTTTCCATAGTTAGAGCTGCCCCTCTACCTTTAATCAGATTCAAATGGGGATCAACCTCATCAGCACCATCAACAGCTATGTCAATTGCATCAACCTCATCTAAA
>DQUR01000133.1 GCA_015662175.1 Thermococcus paralvinellae
GCACTTAAGAGTGCTAAAATTGGGAATACCCTCTTCGCTGTGCTAACCCTGATCGGTTTTCCGAGAATGCTCAAAAAGTTGGCCTTAAACTCTCTTTCAACCAGGTTATTCTTAGTTTCGACTTCCTCATTTGTGAAATATATAAGTTCACTTCCAGGGTCTATGATCATGTTGATGGTTTGCTCAAACCTTTCATTAATTTCCTTTCCGTTAACTTTTCCTTCAGCTGAAACTTGAACTATGATTTTTATGTCCCTTGAAAGTCTTTTAATGCCAAGGCCTTCCTTAACTTCCTTTGACCTTTTGTTTATCTCCTCTAAGTCAAGGTTTATTGATTCTTCCATCATTCCCTTTTCAAGCTCTCCACTCATCTCCGCGAGTTTTTCTTCCCAGAGGACTATTTTTTCCCTGCCTTTTGAGATGTAATAAATCGTCACTATGGTGAGCTTGTACTTTCCGGTTATTTCTTCAGCTGGAGTGAAAGTGTAAACGTAAACTCCTCCTATTGACTCGGTAATGTCCTCTGGATAGTAGTCAAGACTCTTTACATTTCCATAGAGTGATACATTGGAAAAGAAGGCCTTATGCTGAAAAACACCTTTCTGCATATAGCTTCCAACATTCTTAGTGGTTCTCGTTACAGGTTCTTTTTGAAATGCCAATACGCTGTATGCGGAGAATAATAAGAACGCCATTAACAGAATTCCTAAACCTGTTTTTCGCTTGTTAACCCTTCTTATCGCTTTTAAATCAAATTTCCTCACTTTTGAAACCTCCATTTCATGCTTCCACAACAATTGCTGGTGTCTTTATGTTATATCCAGCAAGTTCCGCACCATCATTCAAATTATAGAAACCTGGTTCAGTGAACTCTTGCTGTCCTCCAGGATTGAGTTTTGTATAGATTGTTATGTCGATGTATTCGCTTTTACCTTGTCCAACAGTTACTACCCATTTCATGTGAGTCGAACCCATATTTCCTGCACCCTCCTTTACAAAGGTATAAGTTCCATTTGTTGCTGAAGTTTGATTTAAGTCAACTTCAAATTCCGCTGGAATGACATCTTTAACTGTAAATTCTTTCTCTGAGCCACGGCTGGTTATCTCTATCCTCATGGTCCAGCTTTGGTTTGTTTTTATTGGCACAGTTACGTTTCCACTTACTAGAATTTTTGTTAGCTCTACTTGAGGCTCAATTACACTAATTTTCAACAAGCAAACACTTATCTCGGCATCTCCATTATCCCAGTCTCCATAAAGCATAATTGGGATCTCGTAGATTCCAATTGGCGCATCACTGGTTGCACTTACATTCCCCTCAAAGTAGTATTCCTCCATGTCAGACAGAATGATCCATCCACCCTCAAGCTCAACATTCACTCCAAGGGGTAGGCTTGGGTAATCCCCTTCAATTCTTGCTTCCAATGTCTCTCCAATCTGATTTTTTATGGTTAGGGCATCAAAGCTTAAGGTTTTTCCCTGCTCAACTGTCACGACATTTGAGTATCCGCTTTCAGCACAGAAATAGGCAATGTATGATTCATTTCCTTGGACAATGCTTGCCCACACACCCCTTTCGCTTTCATATTCTCTGAAGTTCCCGCTTGAGCCGATGAGTATTACGGAACTCGCCAGCAATATTAAAAGCACGGCAATCCACTTCATAATCCAACACTTTCCTTTAGTTTATCAAAAATTCTTGAGCGGTGAACTCTGTATCTGACTATGTCCTCGCTTCCAGCTCCCACCGCAAAGTAGAGGAGAGTCAAGAAGAATGATGCTTCCGTGAGATACGCAATGAGTGGTAAGTAAGGGCTCTTATGATAGAGCTTTGTTATGGTCCCTTCAGGCAAAATTGGTAGATATGCATAGACATGAATTTTTTCTCCATAGATCCTTGTGTCCTCTGGAACGCTTACCCGGACTTTTATCTTTTCTTGCTCGCCCCCATATATCCTAAACGATTTCTCACTCAAGATTTCAACCCTCTCTCCCTGGGCTTCAACAAAGTACAGGAATGGATAAATTGCCCTGTTTTTCAGTGTCAGCTCTTCTTCAAATGTTGAGCCTGGCAAATACCATCCCTCTCTCTGACCACCAGCCAGGGTTGAGGAATAGCTGAAAGTTAAAGTTCCCCAAGAGAGCATTATTGAAACTACCAAAACCACAAGGATCAACGATGCTGTTACTGCATAGAGTGTTTTAAATTTCACCTTTATGTACTTCTTTCTGCTTTTCTTTTTTCTCTCCTCACCGCTGGTTGTTAGGAGGATAGCTCCAAGAACCAAAAAGGCTATTGCAATATACAGATTTGAGCCCTTTTTGGAAAGGTATTTTATATACTCCCCCGCTCTTGGTATCCTTAGGGGTTGTCCTCCAACTGTTATTACCTTACCTATCACCGCGTCCTTTGGTATCTTTGGATTTTTGCCTTCCTGCTGATCTGTTGCAACATTGTTGTCTCCC
>DQUR01000187.1 GCA_015662175.1 Thermococcus paralvinellae
AAAGCACTCAGGATTGAGCCGGGTGTAATTCACCTCAATGAAGGTCATCCGGCATTTGCGAACTTTGAGAGAATTGCATGGTATATGAAGGAAGGCCTCAGCTTTGAAGAGGCTTTGGAAGTGGTTAGAGGAACAAGTGTTTTCACAACCCATACACCAGTTCCAGCAGGTCACGATGTTTTTCCTGTGTGGTTCGTTGAGGAAAAGCTTGAAAGGTTCCTTAAAGGTTTGCCTAAAGATAAGTTCTTAACCCTGGGAATGGTTGAAATGCAGGATAACTTTAACATGAGCCTTCTGGCCATAAGAACCTCAAACTTTGTGAATGGGGTTAGCAAACTTCACGCTGAAGTTACAAAAATGATGTGGCTGAACTTCTGGAAGGGTGTTCCCCTCGATGAAATCCCAATAGAGGGCATAACAAATGGTATCCACACAGCCACGTGGGTTCACGAAAAGATGGCCCGTTTATATGACAGGTATTTGGGGAGGGTGTGGAGGGAGCATGTGAATCTTGAGGGAATTTGGTATGCAATTGAGAGAATTCCGGATGAGGAGCTTTGGGAGTCACACCTAGAGGCTAAAAAGGATTTAATTGAACTTATCAAGAGGAAGCTTGGAGAGAGAAATACCCGCTTGGGCATTGATTCACCGGTTCCGGAGATTGATGAGAATGCTTTAATAATAGGATTTGCAAGGAGGTTTGCAACGTATAAGAGAGCAACCTTAATTTTGACAGACCTTGAGCGCTTAAAGAGGATAGTGAACCATCCAGAAAGGCCGGTGTATATAATCTTTGCAGGAAAAGCTCATCCAAGAGATGAAGCTGGAAAGGAATTCTTGAGGAGAGTTTATGAAGTTTCCCAGATGCCTGAATTTAGGGGAAAGATAATTGTTGTGGAAAATTATGACATGGGTTCCGCCCGTTTAATGGTTGCTGGTGTCGATGTATGGCTCAACAATCCAAGGAGACCCCTTGAAGCAAGTGGAACGAGCGGTATGAAAGCTGGACTTAACGGTGTCCTGAACTTAAGCATCTATGATGGCTGGTGGGTTGAGGGATACAACGGAAGAAACGGCTGGGTTATAGGGGAGGAAACTACGGAACCTGAGACTGAGGAAGATGATATAAGGGATGCCCAAAGTTTGTATGATATTCTCGAAAATGAAGTGATTCCGCTCTACTATGAGAACAGGGAAGCCTGGATAGGCATGATGAAGGAGAGCATAAAGAGTATAGCGCCAAGATTCAGCACCCACAGAATGGTTAAGGAATACATGACAAAATTCTATACAAAGGCAATGGAGCATGGTATCTGGCTTGTCAGGGACAATTTTCGCTGGGCTAAAGAGATAGCGGCTTGGAAGAGAAAAGTGCTTGAAAACTGGAACAGAGTGAGCATTGAAAAAATAATTACTGAAGACGCTAGAGCAGTGGAAATTGTTGTAAACCTTGCCAACTTGGACCCGGAGGAAGTGAGGGTTGAACTCTATTATGGGGTCAAAGTCAAGGATTACATCATTGAAAAGCCCCACATAGTTGAGCTCAAGAGACCAGAGTATTTGGGCAATGGAAGATATAAATACAGATATGAGGGAACTGCCCTAAAAAATATAACCAATCCATGCTGGCATTATGCTGTGAGGGTTTATCCTTACCATCCAAAACTGCCGTACAAATTCCTTCTTGGTGGTCTAATTAGATGGCGCGGATTGTTTGAATAACTGTTTATTCCCTATATTTTTGGAAATCATGTATATGTCCCAGAAATCTTATATATACATCTGTCCACAAACCCAATGGTTAATCCCATGACTATATTGGTTCCTGTAGGGGTGGCTAAAATGGAAGAGAAGACAAAATGGACAATTTACTTGGCATTTTTAGTTGCTGGATTTGCAACAGGAATAGGCACTATGGGTCTGTTTCCACAATTCTGGCTTCAGTATGGAATGACAGGACTCTCAGTCTATTTGCTCTTTACGGTGTTTTTCACATGTTTGGCAATATTTGAGGCCGAATCAACTCAAAAAACTGCTTATCACTTTACGGAACTATATACCAAGCTCACAAAAACATCCGGAATGATCATTGCGATTTTACTGGCCAGTATAGTGTTTTTATCATATTACACCGCAAATACAGCCCTCATACTGCTGTCACCGTTCCTTGGAACCGGAACCGTTGGGAGGCTTATTGCAAAGCTTATCTTGTTGGCAATAACGTTTATCATAATCACAAGGGCTAAAGAGAAAACCTTCCTCATAATGGCTGGCGGTTCAGCACTTTTCATAATCTTTGCCATGATAACGGCAGTGGCATTTAAAACAAAAATACCTACGGAGAACTTTTACTTGGACTTGGCTAAAGGAATGGTCTTTGCAAAACATCCAATTTCACTGACCCTATTGAGAGACGCCGCTATTAGAGCTCTCTATGGTGTTGGTCTGGGATTTGCATTTTACTTAATGATTGGAAGCTTCATGGGAAGAAACTTTAACTCTAAGGTAATTATCGGAACGGGTGTGGCTATTCAGGTATTTATCGGAATTATATCAACGTTCACGGTGATATACTCGGTGGCCCCAGGTACACCAGGACTGCTTCTCACATATGCAACAGGAGGAGAAGAGGGTTCAATTAAGCTCATGGAGGCTTTACCTCACATACTGGATAATTATCAAATTTTACTCCTCATGATTGCAATATCACTCTTTTTTGCTGGCCTTACGAGCATTGTTCCAACAGCGGAGATTGGTCTTCAGATTACCCAAATGCTAACTGGTTTAAGCAGGGGAAAAGCGGCAACATACTTTATTGGCTTTGTAGCTTTGCTTGGAGTTGTTGACTCACATCCTCAAATTGCAGACATGATGCTTCAGGCAATAAATATCTTCATTTTCATTGGAGCCATTTTCGAGGTATACCCCTTGATGACAAAGCTCAAAGATCAGGGGACTTCTGTGGAGTATGCAGCAGCGATGGTGGGTGCGACACTTTTCGCACTGCTGGGTGCATATACCATGATTTCAGAAGTCAGGATGGGAAGTTATAGGGTGGTTTCAACAGTAATAGCCCTCGTGCTTTTGACCATAGGAGTTGCAATAAGAGAGTTTGTAAAAGCTTCTGGGTAATTTTTCTTTTACCATTATCTTTAAAATTTTGAAAGAACAAATATGGCCATCACTTGTGGGCAAATATCGCTTTA
>DQUR01000033.1 GCA_015662175.1 Thermococcus paralvinellae
GTGACAACAAACGATGGAAGCTACGGAATGAAAGGATTTACCACTCACGCGCTTCAAAAACTCATAGATGAGGGGAGGAAAATTGATCTGGTTCATGCGGTTGGGCCAGCGATAATGATGAAGTTTATTGCAGAGCTCACAAAGCCATATGGCATAAAGACGGTCGCCAGCTTGAATCCAATCATGGTTGATGGCACTGGGATGTGTGGCGCCTGCAGGGTTACGGTGGGGGGAGAAATAAAGTTCGCCTGTGTTGATGGTCCAGAGTTTGATGCACATCAGGTGGACTGGGATGAACTGATGAAGCGTTTGGACTATTACAGGGATTTAGAGAAGATTTCTTTTGAAAAGTGGAAGCGCGAGATGGGGATGGTTTAAATGCCGAGGAGGAAGCTTATCAAAGAGAGAGTCCCGACTCCAGAGAGGTCGCCAGAAGAAAGGATCAGAAACTTTGAAGAGGTTAATCTTGGCTATGACTTTGAACTTGCAAAGAGAGAAGCTGAGCGTTGTTTGCAGTGTCCGGAAAATTATGCTCCATGTATTAGGGGCTGTCCGGTGAGCATTAATATTCCTGCATTTATAGCTAAAATTAAAGAAGGAGATATTAAGGAGGCTTTAAAAGTTATTTGGGCCTGTAATTCTTTGCCCGCCATTACTGGTAGGGTTTGCCCGCAGGAAGACCAATGTGAGGGAGTCTGCGTAATGGGCAAAGTAGGGGATCCAATAAACATCGGGAAACTGGAGAGATTCATAGCCGATTACGCAAGACAACACGGAATGGACGATGAGCTTTTGATGGAAATTGTCCCCAAAATTGAAAAGAAAGATCAAAAAGTAGCCATTATTGGAGCGGGACCAGCCGGCTTAACCTGCGCTGCAGAACTCGCAAAAATGGGTTACAAGGTAACAATCTTTGAGGCCCTCCACAAACCAGGAGGCGTCCTAACATACGGAATTCCAGAGTTCAGACTGCCCAAACAAATCATAGAGAAAGAAATTGAGAATGTCAAGAAGCTTGGGGTAAAAATCGAGACCAACACACTTGTGGGAAAAACAATCACATTTGATGAGCTGAGGGAAGGGTATGACGCCGTGTTTATTGGCACTGGTGCAGGAACACCAAGATTCGTCAAATGGGAAGGTGTAAATCTTAACGGAATTTATTCAGCTAACGAGTTCCTTACAAGGATCAATTTGATGAAAGCTTATAAATTCCCGAAATACGATACACCAATAAAAGTTGGAAAGAGAGTCGCCGTTATCGGTGGTGGAAACACGGCGATGGACGCAGCGCGCTCTGCATTAAGACTTGGCGCCGAGGTCTGGATTCTTTACAGAAGAACAAGGGAGGAGATGACGGCCCGTATAGAGGAAATTCACCATGCCGAAGAGGAAGGAGTTAAGTTCATGTTCTTAGTCTCACCCAAACGCTTTATAGGGGATGAGCACGGTAACCTCAAGGCAATAGAGCTTAAGAAGATGGAACTTGGAGAACCGGATGAAACCGGAAGAAGGAGGCCAATTCCGACGGGGGAAACACTCATCATGGAGTTTGATACCGCAACAATTGCCATCGGGCAGACTCCGAATAAAACCTTCTTCCGGACAGTCCCAGATTTAAAAGTTGACAGCAGGGGTAGGATAATAGTTGATGAGAACTTGATGACATCAATCCCCGGAGTTTTTGCCGGTGGAGATGCGATAAGGGGAGAGGCAACCGTAATCCTGGCGATGGGGGACGGAAGAAAAGCTGCAAAAGCGATACACGAATATTTAAGCAGGGAGGCTTAACTTTAAATTCTCCACCTTTCTAATAATTTCGGTGAACGATATGGAGTTCTTTGAGGTTGTAAGAAAAAGAAGGAGCATCCGAAAATTCCAGGATAGAGAAGTCCCAGATGAGTTTGTTGAGAGAATTCTTGAGGCCGCCTTCTATTCTCCAAGCTCAAAGAACAGAAGGCCCTGGCACTTTGTAGTCGTTAATGATAAAGAATTGATAAAAAAGCTTTCTGAAACAAGGCCGGCCGTAAAGTTTCTCGAAACAGCGCCTTTAGCGATAGTTGTCTGTGGGGATGAGAGAATAAGCAATGCATGGATTTACGACTGCTCTATAGCCGCTGAGCACATCCAGCTGGCAGCAACTGCTTTAGGTTTAGGTGCCTGCTGGGGCCATGTACATGAGAGGATGCACGACGACAGCAAAACCGCCGAGGATTATGTCAGGGAGCTTTTGGGAATCCCTAAGCATATAAGGATTCTCTGCATCATCGGTATTGGATATCCAGCCGAAGAAAAACCAGAGCACAGGAAAGATGAAATAATGTGGGAGAGGGTGCATATAAACAGATTTGGGAAAAAGCTCAGGTAGGAGGGGAAAGTAATCTTCAAAGAGGGGAAAGTAATCTTCAAATATTATCTTTACCAAGATTATCCTGGCGAAGATAATGTTTGTGGACCAAAGGATGA
>DQUR01000114.1 GCA_015662175.1 Thermococcus paralvinellae
ACGAGTGATGATGGAGATTGAAGTTTTAAAGCGTCTTGCAGAAAAGGCTTTAAAGGAGTTGGATGAAGCTTATAAAAGGATACCCGATGTAAACAATGGAAAGGCTTATCTATGGAGGGGCAAAGAAAGGGTTAAATTGATGCTCAAAATTCTCAACGATATGGAGGTGTGAAAATGCCGTTTGAGATAGTTTTTGATGGGGCAAAGGATTTTGCAAACCTAATAGCGACGGCAAGCAATTTGATTGATGAGGCAGCCTTCAAAGTTACCGAGGATGGAATAAGCATGAGGGCAATGGATCCAAGCAGGGTTGTTCTCATTGACCTTAACCTGCCGGCAGAAATCTTCTCAAAATACGAGGTTGATGGGGAAGAAACCATTGGCGTTAATATGGATCACTTCAAGAAGGTTCTCAAGAGGGGAAAGAGCAAAGATATTCTCATCCTGAAAAAGGGTGAGGAGAACTTCCTTGAGGTAACCCTCCAAGGAACAGCAACAAGGACATTTAGATTGCCCCTCATTGAGGTTGAAGAGCTTGAGCTTGAGCTTCCAGAGCTACCATTCACGGCAAAGGCCATTGTCCTTGGGGAGGTTCTCAAAGAAGCTGTCAAGGACGCTTCACTCGTCAGCGATAGCTTGAAGTTCATCGCAAGGGAAAACGAGTTCATAATGAGGGCTGAGGGGGAGACAAATGAGGTAGAGATAAAGCTCACACTTGAAGATGAGGGCTTGCTTGACCTCGATGTTCAAGAAGAGACCAAAAGTGCCTATGGAATCAGCTACCTCGCTGATATGGTCAAGGGAATTGGCAAGGCAGATGAGGTAATTATCCAGTTTGGAAACGACATGCCACTCCAGATGGATTATCCAGTAAGGGATAATGGAAGATTAACGTTCCTCCTTGCTCCACGTGTGGAGGAGTAATTTCTCCTTATTCTTTCTTTATGGGTGGTTCCTTTGGACATTGTAAAACTCAGAGAGCTCCTTGAGAGAGAACTTTCATCAAATGAGCTTGCCCCCCTCGATGATGAGTTTTATAAAGAGTTTGATAGCCTGGTTCGTGCGTTAAAGCTCAGAGCAGAGAGTTCAAAGGAGAGGGGAGAAACCGTTGAGGAGAGACTTTATTTGGCTGAGCTTAATATCGCGGAGCACTTAATGAAGGAAATAATTAAAATCAGGCTCCATAAGATAGTTGATCTGGCTTTTGAGGGAAAGCCTCAGAGTTTAGTAGGTGAGGAAAGGAAAATATTTACACTTCTAATGGCGTTCATAAACCGTGAATCTCTACCAGCTTTTGAAGAGATGGAAACTATGGAAAAATTTGTTGAAAGGGGAGACAAAATTGAAGTGCCCATTGGTAAACCTGCAGTTTGGGAAGCTTATCTCATCAAAGTTGACATCCCCAGAGTCCTTGATGAAGAGCTTAGGGAGTATGGACCATTTAAAGCCGGTGACCTAGTGACACTCCCCAAGAGCATTGGAAAGGTTCTCGTGGAAAGAGATGCTGCCAAGCTGATAAACATAAATCCGTGATGAAAAATGTTCTCCGTGTGCATGAGGGATTGCTATGACACCTGTTCGATCATAAGTGAGATTAAGAATGGTAAACTTTTTGTGAGGGGAAACCCCAAACACCCAATAACCCAGGGCTTTTTGTGTCCCAAGGGAGCTCTGTTGCCAAAGTGGCTCCACAGTGAGGAAGGATTAAAGACTTCCCTCATAAGAGAGGGAGAAAGAGGGGCAGGAAAATTCAGAGAAGCAAGCTGGGAAGAGGCCATAAGCATGGTTGCGGCCAAGATTAAAGAAACGATAGAGAATTATGGGAGTGAAAGCATATTGGTTTACAACTATGCTGGAGATAGGGGTGTTGTTAACTTCCACTTTCCAATGAGGCTCTTCCATTATTTGAACGCAAGCTTTTTGGACTATGGGATATGCGATAGAGCCGGACAGGAGGCTCTGAAAGATGTCTATGGAACAGCTGTAGGCTTAGACCCGGAAGAGCTGAAAAATCAAAAGCTGATTGTTTATTGGGGACTGAACGCCTTTTGGACTAA
>DQUR01000254.1 GCA_015662175.1 Thermococcus paralvinellae
ACGCGTTGAAGAGGAAGATTAAGGTGAGGAGCTTGCTAGATTATTTGACGTAAATTTTTTCAGGTCTTCAAGCTCTCTCTCAAGCTCCTCGGTGAACCCATAATCATAAAAGATTCTCTTAAACTCTTCAAACTGTATTTGCAGGGATTCATAAAACTCAGCGGAAAACTCCCTCTTTAGCAGAGCAAAAGCTTTCCTGAACAGCCTGGCAGCTTCACTTCCGCTTTCATCGTGATTTATGTAATAGATCAGTTCCTTTAAGATAATGGGCTTTCCAATTTCAAGATTTCCAAAAATAATCTCATCCACAACAGCCTGCGGGGAGAGCTCCACCAAAGGGTTCAGCGTTTCATGGTATTCTCCGCTCTTTAAAGCCTCCAGCACAGCAGATACATGTTTGCAGTCTTTCCCAATAGGACAAGTGCATCTGTTTTTTCCACCTTTTATGCTGACCTCAACGTAATACGGATAACCCCCTAGAACTTTCCCATAAAGCCTATCTCCGTACTTCAGCACCCACAGAACCTTACCCTTTTTGAAATACTGCTTTCCCTTCTTTTTCACGTCACCCATAGTAACCACTAAAGTTAGTAACAATGGGGACTTTTAAAGATTTCGTTGTACATTACCACCATCAAGCATATAAATCTAAGTAGTGAAACTAATATCGGGGTGGTAGCATGGACGTTTTTGAGCTTGCGCGGAGGTATCATTCAGAGATTGGAATAAAGGAGCCAAGCTTTGCAACTTTAGTTGCGGAAATCTTTGGAGAGCTTGGTCTCAAGATATATGAGCATTTAAAGAACGAAGGTTACACTCTCAAAAGCACTCGTTTTATTGACTACGACAAAAGCCTTGTAATAGAAGTAGTAAAGGGAGAAAAAGCCTTTGAGATTCTTCTTAGAAAGGCTTAAACTCTATAGTCAAACACTATTTCCTTCTTTTCTCGTGGATTTACAGTTATCTTAAACTCCACATAACGGGCAGTCTCATTTATTGGCTCTACTGTAAAGCTTAATGTTCTGCCTCCCCATTTGTAATGCCTGATGATAACCTCTTTTGTCCCGTCTCCAAAATTCTCAATTGTAATTCTCACTTTGTAGTACGTTGAATCGCCTTCTCTTCTCTGCTCAAGAATTTCTGTTTTGCCCTTTAAATCAACATCCCTGCCAAGCTTGAGCCTCAATATACCGCCTTTAGCGGCGTGATCAATTTTCTGCTCGCCAATTAAAACTGTTGTATCATTCATTTCTTTGTAAACCTCTACAATGCCAGCTGGAAGCACTTTCTCAGTCTTAAATGAGATAATCTCGTAAAGTTCATTACTCCCACCGTAAGGATAGCTTTCGTATAGACACTCCCTTTCAAAAGATGTCTCTTGGGTAATGTAAGGTATCATCTTCTTTTCAAAGGGGTTTACATTGAGCATTCCAAGGTTGTAAAGGTAGAACGCTTCAATTTTTTGAGGTGGCTCTGAAATTCCGGCAGCTGTTTTTTCTGCTGTCGCATAGATCATTTCCATAACGACTTGTGGAGGAGCATAGAAGTTCACTTCTCCCGAAACGAGCATGACTTTAAAGTCCTCAAATGTCCTGTTTGTGGGATTATCAATTACAATGTATCCAAAGAGCAATGCTTTGTCAGTTAGGTAAAGCTTATATCTTGAGCCCCCAGCCAATTAACTGGACACGGTAGATTAACTTGAACCTATATTTTCCATCTTCTTCAGCCTGTATAATTGCATAAGTTCGAGCTTTGGCTTTGATTCCCAACTCGGCGAGCTTCATATATGCAACTTCCCCGGGTTCAACAAGATAGTAAAAATCTCCCTGAATCGCTATCCTACCGTTTTTGTAACCTAAAAATTTTCCTGTTATGGTTTTACAGCTCTTTAGCTTTATTGTAACAGTTTTTCCAATGTTTGCCTCAAGCACTCCTTTGCTTGGATATACCTGCGAGATAATACCCAGAACTATAACTTCATCGCTCAGGGGCTTTAAAGTAATTTCCTCGATATTCAAACCTTCAATCTCTTTAAGAGGAACTTCATTGAAGCCCTTTTTGAGGTCTGAGATGATTGTTTTCTCAACAACTCCAATGCGGGCAGAATCGTAGAGAACCAAAGTTCTGCTTTCATCTGCAGCCCTTGTTTGATGAAGTAATATCATTGCCAAGAGCAAAAAAGCCACAAAAATTCCACCTAAAATTCTTTTCTTCACGGTTCTCCACAATGAATAGTAGGCTTTCATACTATTTATAGAGACCGACAGCTTCAAGTTGAGTTGAAGCAAATGATGGAAAGACTTTTAACATTGTAAATATAGTTGAAACTGCAGTCATGATAATTAGAGGTGGTAAGGATGGATAGGGTTGCAAAGGCAAGGGAAATTATCGAAAAAGCCAAAGCTGAGGGCAGACCTCTTGTAGAACCAGAGGCTAAGGAGATTCTCAAGCTCTACGGCATTCCAACTCCGGATTTTAAGGTTGCAAGAAATGAGGATGAAGCTGTTAAGTTTGCAAGGGAGATTGGCTATCCAGTTGTTATGAAGATCGTCTCACCACAGATCATCCACAAGAGCGATGCTGGTGGTGTTAAGATAAACATTAAAAACGACGATGAGGCAAGGGAAGCATTCAGAACAATTATGGAAAATGCAAAGAAATACAAGCCGGATGCTAATCTCTGGGGTGTTATAATCTATAAGATGCTACCGCCTGGGAAGGAAGTTATCGTTGGTATGATCAGGGATCCACAGTTTGGCCCGGCTGTCATGTTTGGTCTTGGTGGTATTTTCGTTGAGATTCTCAAGGACGTCAGCTTTAGGGTTGCCCCGATCACAAAGGAAGAAGCCCTTGAGATGATAAAGGAAATCAAGGCTTACCCAATCTTGGCTGGGGCAAGGGGAGAGAAGCCAGTAAACATCGAGGCTTTGGCTGACATAATTGTCAAAGTTGGCGAATTAGCCCTCGAGCTTCCCGAGATTAAGGAGATCGACATAAACCCAATCTTTGCCTATGAAGATGAGGCAATCGCAGTTGACGCAAGAATGTTACTTTGATTTTCTGCCCTTTCTTCACCTTGTGGAAGTTAAGCGATTGTGAAGATCTTTATTGTATTCGTCCCTACAGTCTTCTCTATAGGCTTTCCTGCGGTTAAAAGCACGATGTCATTGGTTCTCACGATCCCAAGGTCTTTTATGAGCTGAATAAGCTCTTTTTCATTTGTGGTATCTTCAACGCAGAAGGGATAAACTCCATAAGAAAACATCAAGTTATTGCACACTTTTTCATCGCTGGCAAAAGCCAAAATCCACTGTTTTGGCTTGAAACGTGAGATTAGTCTGGCAGTCTCTCCGGTTCTTGTTGGGGTTAATATATATTTGACGTCGAGAACCCCAAGTGCCTCAATTATGCTCCTCGTTATGGCATCCTTTATGGTACCTTTCTTTGGTGTCTTTTCTCTCCATTCAAGCATTCTAGTGTGTCCCAAAGATTCCCTGTATGCTTCGGTGGTCTTCGCAATTCTTGCCATCATCTTTACAGCTTCAACGGGATATTTACCTATTGCTGTCTCTTCAGAAAGCATGACGGTATCGGTTCCATCAAGGATGGCATTTGCAACATCCGTAACCTCAGCCCTCGTTGGAATCTTGTCGGTGGTCATTGACATGAGCATCTGAGTTGCCGTTATGACCGGCTTCCCCACGAGGTTTGCCTTGCTTATAAGCTTTTTCTGGATTATTGGGAGCTTTTCTATTGGCATCTCAACTCCCAAGTCACCTCGGGCTATCATTATCCCATCCGCAGCGTTGAGTATCTCGTCAAAGTTTCTAATGGCATCCAGTCTCTCAATCTTTGCTATTGTGAATATCCGTTTACCCCTCTTTTCCGCAAATCGTTTAACCTTCATAACATCATAAGCTGAGCCAACAAAGGAAATTCCAACTGCGTCAATATCATGCTCAAGTGCAAACTCTAAAATTTCCAAGTCCTTTTCAGTAATTGCCTCAAGTGGAAAATTGATCTTTGGGATATTGATACCCTTCCTTGAGAAAAGCGTGCCCCCAACTACTACCCTACAGATTACTTCATCCTCGTGAATATCTTCAACTCTTAAGGTAATGTATCCATCGCTTAGATATATCACCTCTCCTTTGGAAACCAGTTTTGGAAACGTTTCACATTCCACCGGAATCGTTGTCTCGTCACCCTCTATCTCCTTAGTTGTAAGCACCACACTCTGTCCTCTCCGCAAAACTACGGCATCATTCTTAAGCTTGCCCACCCTGATTTTTAATCCTGGCAAATCCCCGAGGATAGCAACACGGGTATTCAGCCTCTCTGATATCCGTCTTATCATTTCAATTGTCTTAGCATGTTGCTCAAAGCTCCCGTGGGCAAAGTTGATTCTCGCAACATTTATCCCCGCTTTTATGAGCTTTTCAATCATACCTTTCGAGTTAGAAGCTGGCCCTATTGTTGCAATTATTTTCGTCTTATGTGATGGGAGTCTCATTTTCACACCCCCAATCTTGAGAACAACTTTTACCGTTATAACATTTTCATATCATCCTTACGATACCCAGACTGGGCATTAATGTTATTAAAATACTCAACAAACCTCCAATTAACAGGGCTGGAATGGTTTTTCTTTTCTCCATGCCAAATATATAAGCAGCCAAGCTACCTGTCCAGACTCCAGTTCCGGGTAGTGGAATTGCCACAAAGATCGCCAGCCCTATAAAGCCCCACCTTTCAATGTAGGGACGGGCCTTCTTCCTGACCCTTTCAATGTATCCTAGATAAAGATCTGCAAACTTTTGTAAAAAAGTTCTTTTAAGTTTAAGTTTGAGCATCAAAACATCGATTAAAGGCAATGCAAATGGCAGGATAAGTGAAAGAATTAGAACCCCCAGAAATGCCGCTAGAAGTGTATCCCACAGTGGGTATCCCCTTCCAACTCAGTAGATAATGGCGTATCTCCCCTCAAACGTTG
>DQUR01000043.1 GCA_015662175.1 Thermococcus paralvinellae
GGGAGGGATGACGAATGATCCGTCCATTAATAAGCATGGAGCTTAGGGGGATGAGGTTATACAAAACGTTCCTTCTGGTGAATCTCTTTGTCATGCCGTTTTCTCTACTCTTCATGATGGTCATGAATTCCGGTGCAAGAACACCGGAGGATATCTCATATCTTGTTAGCGGTTTCATTGTTGTTTCTTTAGTAAGTTCATTCATCGGGACTTTGACACATCGAGTTAGCAACATCTTTGAACCAAGCGTTCTTGAACTCTACTCGACGTTACCACCCCAAATACCAAAGGTGGTTTTAGCACAATTCTTGACGTATTCTCTATTAACCCTACCCCAAGTGGTGGTTGGTCTTGCACTCATTGCGTATTACTTGGGATTGAATGTCATCAACTTCCCCCTTTTGATTCTGGCCGTCTCTCTGGCCTATATTGAACTGGGAGCGCTTGCGGTAGCAATAGGCGCAAAGATATCAAATCCTTACAAAATTCTGGCAGTTACAAGCATTTTACCCTGGGTTCTGGTGGTATTCTCTCCAGCGTACTACCGCTCCACGTCTCCGGTACTTTATCTAAATCCAGTTACGCATATCATATCCTGCCTCCGCTCGGCAATTGGTCTTCAGAGGATGGCCCTTACGCCATGGATAGTCTCAATAGTTCTAACAATGATTTTTCTGATTTTTGCATTTAGGAATCTCCGTTCCAGCTACATGCTTGAAAAACCATTTTGACTTTCATTTTTTTGGATTTAATCCTAGTAAAGATGTATACACCGCAATACCGGATGTAATAGGAAACGCTGAAATCGTCAAGCTTTTGCAGATTATAATATAAGGGCAGGCTGGATGAAGAACAAACACTTGGAAGCCATGTCAGGGCAGATGTTAGAGAAAAATGCTCCATCAATGCCGTTAGAAATGATAAAGAGAGTAATAGAAATTGCCATTGTAAAAACTCTTAGCCAATCTTTCTTTTCACTTTTAGGCAATATTTTTAAGATGTATTCCCAACTATCGCTAGGGGCTATATAACCCTGTGAGAGGGTGATGCCTATTCTCATTCTTGGAATTGATGTAATCAGCGAAAACCCAAAGAGGTTTGCTGTGGTTAGCTGGTTCAATGGAAGACTTGAGAAAAAGGGTGAGTTCACATTCTATAGATTAATCCGATTTATCCGAGCAAAGAGGCCAGATATAATTGCAATGGACAACATCCATGAGCTTGGCAATGATCTAAGGAAGTTTCTAAGAGCTTTACCTCAGGGAACCAAGCTTGTTCAGATCACTGGAAGGCCGGGGGAGCAGAGGTCCCTCTGGAGTCTGGCAAAGGAGTATGGAATTAGGGTTGGTGATAAGTTTGATCCCTACGAAGAGGCCAAGGTGTGTGCCCTCCTAGCATCCAGGGGTGTTGGTTATGAGGTTTTGGCCTTTGAGGATGAGGTCATAATAAAGGTCTCCAGGGGTAGAAGTCAGGGAAAAGGTGGCTGGAGTCAAGATAGATACAGGAGAAGAGTTCATAACCTGATTCAAAATAAGGTGAGAGAAATCGAAGAAGCACTAAGGAGGGCAGACATACCTTTTGATCTGGAGGTTGAAGAGAAAGATTACGGCTTGGCTAGGGGAGAGTTTAAGGTCTATGCTTCAAGGGAAGAATTGGCTGGATTAATAAAGCCAATGCACGGTGGGGATGTTGAAATTAAAATAAAACCCGTGGAAAGAAAGAGTCTGGAGTTTGTGCCATTAAAGGGTGAAAAAGCCATTCAAGTGAGAAAAAGCGTTATAGTTGGTCTTGACCCCGGAATAACCGTGGGTATAGCCGCTTTAGACTTGGATGGGAATATTGTAGCAGTTTATAGTGAGAGGAACATGGCAGTGAGCGATATTGTCAGGTTTATATCTGATGTCGGGCATCCAATAATCGTCGCAACGGATGTTAATCCAGCTCCA
>DQUR01000085.1 GCA_015662175.1 Thermococcus paralvinellae
ATTAGGCCTTTTTTCTCAAGTTTTGAAATGTACTCGCTTACTGTGGAGATGGATCTACCGAGTTCTCTGGCAATTTCGCTCACATACATATACTCCCTCTTGTCTAAAAGCTCAAGTATTTGCCCTTCAAAAGGGGTGAGAGTTACGTCAGGAGAAACAAGGGGTAGCTCTATTATCTCCCCCATTTTTGGGACATAAATTACTTTTTCTACGTTATCCTTTTCCAACACGGAAGCATAAAAAAGGGCATATCCCACTATTCTTTTACCCCCAGTCAGATTGATAAAAGTTTTTGGGACTATGTATTTCCTAAATCTTTTGACGTTTTCATTGAATTTGTAGGGGTCAACTTTTATGAAAAGATGTGGGATTTCAAGTATCTCGAGTTTAGATTTCAGTTCTTCTTTTGTATTTTCAATTCTCCGCTTCTCTTCATGACTGGCGTCCTCATCTATGCTGTAAATTAAAATTGCATCGCTAACCTTTTCATGAACCCCGATAAAGTTTAAGTCACTATCAAGGATATGATTTGCATGAAACCCGAATGTTGCTATGTACCTCATAATTTCTTGTTGATCATAATCCTTTATTAATATTTCGGAAATTTCGTCGAAATACCCGTAGTCTAGAAAAATTTAAATACCTTCAGCTCGTAGTATTGACTGGTGTCTCACCATGAGTGATTGGATTGAAAATGTAGGTAAGTATCTAAGCTATCTCGTAAGTGATAAGTTTGAGGAGTATGCCTACGACATTGTTGATGGCATTGCTAAGGCAAGGAATGCAAACGAACTTATGGAGTCTCTCTACAAGGGACTTAGGCTTGTTCCAAAGCTCAGGAAGAAGGCTGAGGAGAAAGGATACCAAATTTACATCCCCTCGGCTCAGGACATTAAAGCACTCGAAGAGGAACTTGAAAGTGCAGATGAAAAGAAGGTTAGAAAGATTGGTTTGAAGCTTGCTCTTCTATCCCTCGCATATTGGGATGTTCCAAAAAGAGAAAGAGAGGGAGGTGGAAAATGATGTTTGTTAGAATAGCTGGGAGGGTTAGGCTTAATGCCCATTCCCTAAATGCCCAAGGGGGAGGGGGAACCAACTACGTCGAGATAACAAAGGCTAAGGTCAGCATAAACACCGACAAAGGGTGGAGAGTTCTTGAAGTCCCCGCGGTTTCCGGGAACATGGTGAAGCATTGGCATTTTGTGGGCTTTGTGGACTTCTTTAGAGAAACCAATTTTGGGAACAACCTTACAAAGAGGGCTTTGAGGTACAACGGTGTCAGGTTTGGTCAGGGAGAAACAAGAGCTGAAAAGGCCGATGGAACTAACGTTAACTTGGATAGTGAGGAAGTTATCATCGAGAACTTTGCAGACGCAGACGTTCATGGGTTCTTAGCGCCAAAGAAGGGGATTAGGAGAGTATCACTCGTAAAAACATCATTCCTCCTTCCCACGGAAGACTTCATAAAGGAGGTTGATGAGCGCTTGATTTATGCGGTTAAGCACAACCGTGTTGACATTGATGAAACTGGAGCCATAAAATCCGGTGGCGATACAGCTCAGATGCTCTTTAACAGGGAATATGCCACTGGAGTGTATGGATTTGAGATAGTTCTTGACCTTGGATTCGTTGGGATTCCTCAAGCCAACCCGACTAAGCTTGTGATCACAGAAAACGAAAAGAAAGCAAGAGTTGAAGCAGCGTTAAAAGCCTTGATACCAATGCTTAGCGGCTATATTGGAGCAAACTTAGCCCGTTCCTTCCCAGTTTTCAAGCTCGAAGAGTTCATAGCAGTTGCAAGCGACAAGCCGATTCCAGCTTTGGTGCACGGCTTTTACGAGGACTACGTAGAGATTAGCAAGAATATAGTGGACAATGCCAAAAAACTCGGCTTTGAGATGAAAGCCTTTGGCTATAATGTGGACTTTGGGGAAGAGGTATCTTCAGTTGAAGAATTCATTGCCAAGCTTTTGGAGAAGTGATAGATATGGAGGCATTGGTAGCTCGCCTTCGCTTTCCTTTTTACTCGATAGCAAAACGTTCATACCAAATTAGGCCATCCCACCTCTTGCCATCCCCATCCGCTCTTAAGGGGGCGCTGGCAAAGGGAATAATACTCCTAAGAGAGGATAAAGGGGAGAAAATGGATGAAATAGCAGAAAAAACCTTGAAAGAGCTGAATTCAAAGCTTCTCTACGTGGGAGCTAAACCTTACAAAAGCATCGTTGTCAAAAGCCCCATCTTATTGAAAAGACTTAGAACTCTTGAGAGCTCATCAGGTCCAGAAAAGAGCGATGCAATGAGGAGGGAATATACATTTTCGAGGGAAATTCTGGCAATTTATGTATTCAGGGAGCTTACAGAGGAGGAAAAGACTCTCTATTTGAAGGCGACCTATTTAATTGACCAGCTCGGCGATACAGAGAGTTTGGGAAGTGTTGTAGAGGCTCAGTGGGTGGAAGTAAAGAAAGGCACTTATCCGTTAAACACATACCTACCTCTGTCAAAAATCCGGATATCTGTTAGCGGAATAATAGATGCAATGCTTGAAAGCCCTTCCTTTACGAAAGAGGAAAAGGAGGTCCCTTATGTTCTTCCATTAAGTGAGAGGGAGTATAAGAGGACAATCTACTATGAAGAGAAACCAATCCAAGGGATTAGCTCGAACCACTATCTTGAGGTGTTTGGTGAGGTGGTAGGATTATGGATATGAGGGAGCTATTTTTAAGAGTTACTTCCTTCGAGCCCTATGATTATCAACTTAGAGCATGGAGGAAAATTTCAGAGATAATGGAGGAGGGAGGCAAAGTTGTGATAGAGGTTCCAACGGCTGGAGGAAAAACTGAAGCTGCGATTTTTCCCTACCTCTACCAGATTGTTTCTGGAGATTGGAAGGTTCCCCGGTTGATTTATGTTCTTCCAACCCGATCTTTAGTGGAAAAGCAAGCAGAGCGCATCAGAAAACTCTTGGTTAAGGTTCTTCAGCTTAAGGGATTCGGTGAAGAAACGGCTAGCACTATGAGCAGAAAAATGGTTCAAATTGAGTACGGATTAACGGAAACCCATGCATTCCTTGGGTTTATATTGCTGACCACGTGGGATGCTTTCCTCTATGGCTTAGCCGCACACAGAACGGTTGGGAGTAGGTTTACGTTTCCCGCCGGGGCTATAGCCGAGAGCTTGGTGGTTTTTGATGAAGTGCAGATGTACCAGGATGAGGTTCTTTACATGCCTAGGCTTATAGGACTGGTGATTGAGAAGTTAAGTGAGGCAAATGTCCCATTAGTTTTCATGACCGCAACGCTACCCACTGAGCTCAAAAGAATGCTGAACATTGGGGGCGGAGAACTTGTGAGAGTGGAAGAAAGCGATACCAAAAAACCGAGGCGTGGAAGGGTGAGTGTTGAAGTTAGAAAATCCTCTTTGGAAGAGTTCAAGGAAGAAATTGAAAATGCCCTAAAATCGGGTAAAAGGGTGCTTATAATCAGGAACACTGTTTCGAGCGCTGTTAAGACGTATAAATGGGTCAAGGAAAACTTTCCCAACAACAGCAAGGTCATAGTCCATTCCCGCTTTACTCAGCAAGACAGAAAAAGGAAGGAGCAAGAGATTGAGGATGCTGATATTATAGTTGCCACCCAGGTGGTTGAAGCCGGTCTTGATCTGCCCAACGTTGGATTAGTGATAACTGATTTAGCCCCGTTAGATGCGCTGATACAGAGAGTGGGAAGATGTGCAAGGAGAGAAGGGGAAGTAGGAAAAGCGATTATAGTTCTGCCAGAGCTAGAGAATGTTGAGAATGAAAGAGTTGTTTTTGGGTTCAATGAACTAGAGGAGAAAGTTCTGACTGGTTTTAGAGATGTAGAAGGGATCCATTCAAATGTAGAAGGGCAGGTTGTAGAACTTACTGTCCTATATAGAGAGGAGAACAAAATAAAGGATAAGAAGTTCTATGCTGGAAGTGTAAAAAACAAGAAAGTTGCAGAAAAGCTGAAAAAGAGGAAAAAGGATTTATATTTTATCCCATATCAGACTCTTCCGTATGATCCATTGATACTCCTAAGGAGCTACGACCATTCAAAGAACATTGAAGAGTACCTCTTTGACATTGAAAAATCAAGAAAAGCACTGGATGAAGTTTATGGGGAGCACTACAAAAACAACATCGTTCCGAAAGAATATTATTCAGCTTACATCTACTTTAGAGAGCTTAAGCTCTTCTCAGCCCCACCGGAATATGAACTGAATGCCAGACCGGAGCTTTTTGCAATGCTGTATCCACTGAAAAGTCCGAAGGAAAACGAAAAGGTTGAGCTGAATTCAGACAAAATAATCCGAGTGAGCTTCAACTGGCTCGACTCCAACTGGAAAAGGCTGGAGATTGGGTTTAAGATAGTTAGAGATGGTGATGGATACGTCATCAAGAAAACGAGCGAAAACAAGCCGAAGGCCTATCAA
>DQUR01000076.1 GCA_015662175.1 Thermococcus paralvinellae
AACTGAAAGCTCTCCAGATGTTAGGCCCTATGTGCAAGGTATTAAATTTGAGTGGATTAAAGTTGAACTGCCCGGGATTTACAAGGAGGTTAGAAAACTCTTGAGGGAAATGCTTAAGGATGCCCTAAAACCTCTGGCTGAAGCTGGCTTGGTGGATTCCTACTCTCCAGACATACCGAAGAAAGACGTCCTCAAAGCGGGCCAGATAATTAATGCCGAAGTTGCAAAAGGAAATTATGAGGTCGGGAAGCTCATGCTTTATCAGGCTAAAGCTATGAAACTCCACCATGCCATTGAACTTTTAGAGACGCAGGGATTAACAGCACTGAGGGCTTATTTAAAGAGACTTTACGAAGAAAGACAGACAAAATCAAACAGAGAACTCCTGAGTGATCCAAGAATGAAGAGGGCAATATCGCTCCTAATTCAGGCCAGGGATTTGGGATTGGATCATCCAAAAATGGACAGGCTGAAAGAACTCATAAAAGAACAGCTTGAGAAAAAGCCCGACTCAAAAATAATTGTCTTTACAAACTATAGAGACACCGCAAAGAAAATAGGTAAAGAATTAGCTGATATGGGGGTCAAAGTTTCACGTTTTGTCGGACAGGCGAGCAGGGAGAATGATAAAGGGATGAGCCAGAAGAAGCAGAAAGAAATTCTCAATCTTTTCTCTCAGGGAGTATTCAACGTTCTAGTGGCTACAAGTGTTGGTGAGGAAGGTTTGGATGTTCCAGAGGTTGATCTGGTTGTGTTTTACGAACCGGTGCCTTCAGCAATCAGGAGCATACAGAGGAGGGGAAGGACTGGAAGACACAAGCCTGGCAGAGTTGTAATTTTAATGGCCAAGGGGACAAGAGATGAAGCCTACTACTGGAGTTCAAAGCATAAAGAAAAGCAGATGATAGCCATCCTTAAGAAGGTGAGTGAGATGGTTAAAAAAGAGAAGCAGGCTTCTCTCCTGGGATTTGTTAAGCCCAAAAAAGAGGAAAGAGAAATCATTGTTGAAGTTGAAGAAAAACAAAAAGCTGGAGTTTTAAAGGAGGAAGTCTATGAGAAACTTCCAGTTAAGCCAATTTTTGTGAAGAGACCTAAAGGAATTGTTGTTTATGTTGATTCCCGTGAGATGAAGAGTCAGGTGCCCAAGTATCTTAAGGAACTTGGCGTTAATGTTGAAGTCAAAACTTTGGATGTTGGTGATTACATAGTCAGCGAGGATGTAGCTGTTGAGAGAAAGTCAGCAAATGATTTTATTCAGTCCATAATTGATGGCCGTCTCTTTGATCAGGTGAAAAGGCTAACAGAGGCCTACATAAAACCCGTAATAATCATTGAGGGACAGCTTTATGGGATAAGAAATGTCCATCCCAATGCAATTAGGGGGGCTTTAGCTGCCGTGACCATTGATTGGGGTGTGCCAATTCTCTTTTCTTCCGATGCTAAAGAGACAGCACAGTTCATCTACTTAATGGCGAAAAGAGAGCAGGAGGATAGGAGAAAGGAGGTTGCCGTTAGGAGTGAGAAGAAAGCTTTGACTTTGGCGGACAGGCAGAGGCTGATAGTTGAGGGCCTGCCCTATGTATCAGCAACTTTGGCAAAACGTTTGCTTAGACATTTTGGAAGCGTTGAAAGGGTTTTCACAGCAAAAGAAAGCGAGCTCATGGAGGTTGAGGGCATTGGAGAAAAG
>DQUR01000059.1 GCA_015662175.1 Thermococcus paralvinellae
AGGCAAATCTATCTTTTCAATTTTTTCTGTCTTAAAGCATTGTCTGTAAATTTCCCGTAGCCGAGACGCATGTCCTTTGGATTCTTTTGAAAGAATAATAAATGTTTCTATAATCCTGTCGTCGAGTTCAAGTTCCTTGGCTCTCTTAGCAAGATCTTTATAAAATTCTGCTTCCTTAAGCTCTCCTTCAATCCAATAACTTATAATCTCTTTATCACTAAGTTTCTCAAGTTTTTCAATGAATTCTTCAATATCTAAATTTTCCAAAGTAAGTGTTCCCATCTTAAATCACCATTATATTTTCGAATTTCAAACTTATCTACCTCACTATCAGAATCGTGATAACCATCAGGATGTAGGTTATTATGGCCAAAATTGTGTGAATTTTTATCCAGGGATTTTTCTTTTTGCTTAGGAATATGAAAGCCCCGCTGAGCATTGTGAAATTCATAAAGACGAAAGTAAGATAGCCAAGTGTGTAATGGTCTAAGGCCACCATTATGGAACACCCACCGGGAAGATGTATACGGGATCTCCCTCTGTTTCAAGTATCTTAGCGACTTCTTCATCATGGAAAGCTCCAACCGCAACTGTTCCGAGTCCGAGTGCCGTTGCTTGCAGGTAGATATTCTGTCCTATATGCCCGGCCTCCATGTAAACGTATCTGTAACCTCTCTCACCGTAATATCTTGTTGTTCTCTCATAAAATGCGACCAAAACTATATTAACGGCGGCTTTTCCAACCCACTGCTGATTCAATGCAGCTGCCTGGAGTTGCTTTCTGTAGTCTCCCTCTTTAATTAGCGTTAAGCTGTGCTTAAATGGGTCATAGTGATAAATTCCCTGCTTTAAGCCTTTTACATTCCCCACAACCACATAAATTTCAAAGGGATAAGTGGCTCCAGCACTTGGAGCGGCTCTAAACTTTCTCTTTTCATCGGTTATTCCTTGAGCGGCCCATAATAACTGAGAGAGCTGTTCAAGTGTCAGGGGCTTGTCTTTATAATGCCTTATACTCCTCCTTTTTGCTATCGCTTCCTCAACACTCATGTCACCTTTAAGCCTGGGTTCAGGCAACATAACTTCCTCACCCTTATAATCGATACCATTTCTTCTAAACGAATAAAGGTACGGCTTAAAGAGGACCAGGAATGTGGAAACAAACACCATGATGATTACCAAGTAGCTAATTTTTCGAGGGTTCATGTTGTAAAGATATTCACTCAGATATTTTAGCGTTTCGTATTTTGATTCGCTAATCTTATTAATCAATTCCCTAAATTCTCTAACATGTTCCACTTAATCGTGAGGGCAAGAAAAGATGCCAAAGCACTAAAATATATAAACGAGCGCAACTACGGTGGTTTTTTAAAGGTATCCAGTCTTGGTGGTGGAAGGAGATTCGAGGAAGTTGAAAATATCCTTGAGGGGTTAAAAGAGGATTCATACATTCCCATTTTGCTATTCGGAGAAAAAGAAAAGGATTTAGCTAAGGATATTAGCGAGTATTTCTTGGAGTTGAAACGGCCTTTCTACTCCCGAGTTTTGAGGACAAAGAAGGTCAGAAACATGCGTATTGATGAGCTTTATGCTCACCTGGAAGAAATCAAAGCCAGATTCAGGCTTGGGATTGAGTGGGATGGCACTTACAAACTTAACCCAGAAAATCCCCTCGGCATTGAAATCAATCCGGATTATGACGTATATTTGGCCTTTGGAGATGCCTTTAGAGAAAACATGAAAGAAATTTTGGGAGTGGATGTTGGGAACATTTCACTTGTTTTGAGAAAGCTAATGAACCAGGAAGTGTACTACTCAGGAGGCACAAAGATAGCTGAAGTCAGCAAGCGTATTGGAGAGGAAACCAAAGTGCTCTGGAGGATTCCACACGCTGAAGATGTTAGCCTAAAGGACATTATCAAGGCAAATGAGTCGTATATTAAGGCCTTCGAAGATGCGAGCAGGAGTTTTCTTGAGCAGTTTAAGGGTCATGATATAATAGTACCCTGGAGCGGTGGAAAAGATTCAACAGCAGCTTTAATTCTGGCGAGCAAGGTTTTCAAGGACGTTACAGCTATTTACGTCAAAATGGAGTACGAAATGCCTCAGACCGATGAATACATTGAAAAACTTTCCAAAAAGCTTGGCGTTGATGTCATTGAAACTTTTGTCCCAATGCCCGTTGGTAAGTATGGGATCCCTACTCATTACAACCGCTGGTGCACAAGGATGAAAGTTGAAGCCCTCTATAAAGCCGTGAAAAATTTTGAAAATCCAGTTCTGGTTGTGGGGGATAGGGATGG
>DQUR01000109.1 GCA_015662175.1 Thermococcus paralvinellae
TCCAAGGGCCTTCTCGTAGTTTGCCTGGGCAACTAAAGAAGCCTCTGCAACATCAGCTTTCTCTCCACCCTGAAATACCGCTTTAACCCCATACTTCTTATAAATTGGCCTATTCTTTGCTCCCATTCCTCCAGGAGTTGCATCGATTATAACATCGACCCTCTGAAGCAAATCCTCCAGAGTTCCGGCAACCTCAAAACCTGCTTTTTCAAATCTTTGAAGAAATTCCTCCGATGCTGCATATACCGGAATACCGAGCTCTTTTGCCCTATAGGCTTCAAAATCGGGTTTTGTCTTTGTTACGCCCATAAGTTCCATATCATCCTGCTTTGTTATGGCGTAGGCTACCCTTTTTCCTATCGTCCCATAACCGTTGATTCCCACCTTAACCTTCATAAAAACCACCCGAAGATTGATGGGTAGAACAATACTTAAGGGTTGCTTTCACGGGTGGTGAGATGAAGGATTTTAGGTTCATTGTGTTTCGCCTTTAAGGGCTTAGTATTATAAGGGTTGAAATCACAATAGTTAAGGGGAACAGCAATGTTTGCCGAAATCCTCACAATCGGGGATGAACTCTTGACCGGGCATACAGTTGACAGTAACTCCGCTTACATTGCCCAAAAATTGACGGAGAAAGGTTACTGGGTGAGGAGAAAAATTACCGTGGGAGACGATGTTGCTGAGATAAAAGCTGTAATTGGGGAGATACTCTCAAGAAAACCTTCCCTGCTGATAATCTCCGGAGGACTGGGCCCAACACACGACGATGTCACCATGCTTGCCGTGGCGGAGGCTCTGGGCAAAAGGCTCGTTTTGAGAGAGGACTGTCTAAAGAGAATCGAGGAATTCTACCGTGGGCTTTATGAAAAGGGCCTCATCGATGACCCAGGGCTAAATGAAGCGCGTAAAAAGATGGCATACCTTCCCGAAGGCGCTGAACCCCTGAAAAATACCGTTGGTGCCGCCCCGGGAGCATACATCGAGTGTAAAGGCGTAAAAATCTTTGTTCTTCCGGGAATGCCAAGGGAAATGAAAGCCATGTTTGAAAACGAAGTCCTTCCAAGGCTTGGTGAGAGAAGGTTCATCCAGAGAAAGCTGCTGGCAAAAATCACAGATGAGTCAAAGCTTGCCCCAATTCTGAATGAAACCCTGAAGAGATTCCCCGTGAGAATTCACTCCTCACCGAAAGGCTTTGGGAAGTACATTGGCATAATCCTCTTTGGGGAAGATGAAGAGGCAATAGAAAAGGCTAAAAAGTTCATGGAGGAAAAAGGCATAAGATTTGAACAGGGCTGGTGATTCCATGCTTCCCCGGGAAGTCCAGGCAATCATTGATGAGATGAAAGCTGAGCGAATTCGAGGGGCAAGCTATTTGGCCCGAAGGGGTGCCGAAGCTTACCTCAAGCTTGCTGAGCTTTTGACCGGAGAAGAGCTTTTTGAGGCTTTAAAGGATATGAGAGCGGAGATAATAAAGGTTAACCCGACCATGGCTTCTCTTTACAACCTGACTCGCTTTATCCCCTTGACAGACGATCCGGAGTTTGTTAAAGCAAAAGCTGAGGAGTTCATAAAGCTCAGCGAAGAGGCTAAGAGGGAAATCGGAAACATAGGAAGCGAGCTAATTGACGAAAATGATACAATAATCACACACTCCTTCTCATCAACGGTTTTTGAGATTTTAAGGGCAGCGAAAATTAAGGGTAAGCACTTTAAGGTAATTCTCACGGAGAGTGCTCCAGATTATGAAGGACTGGCTTTGGCCAAAGAGCTTGAGAAACTTGGAGTTCCCTTTGAGGTCATCACAGATGCCCAGCTCGGCCTTTTTGCAAAAAATGCTACTCTAGCACTGGTCGGGGCCGATAACATAACGATAGACGGTTGTGTGATAAACAAAGCCGGCACGTATCTTCTGGCACTGGCCTGTTATGATAACGATGTTCCATTTTACGTTGGGGCTGAGAGCTTTAAGATTCATCCGGAGCTTAAGGCCAGGGAAGTTGAGATTGTGGAAAGAAAATTCAAGAGGAACCACTTTCTGATAAGGAACTATCTCTTTGATGTCACCCCCTGGAGGTATGTCAGGGGGATCATTACCGAGCTTGGGATTTTAGTGCCGCCGAAAGAGGTTTAGGCACAAAACTAAAGCATCTCAACAATCCTGTCCCAAATCTTTTCAGCCAGTTCTCTCTTGCTCATTCTTGGGAGTTTTTCAGCTTTGTCTTCTGTAACCAGGTAAACCTCATTTTCTTCACTACCAAATGCAATTTCACCTTTGTTAGCAATCACTACATTACTTCTGGCTTTCTTGATCTGGTCCCTCGCCTTAGCAATAAGTTCTTCTTCACCAACACCGTATTCAGCCTTAAATCCAACCA
>DQUR01000260.1 GCA_015662175.1 Thermococcus paralvinellae
CAATTATTGGCGCGATACTTCCCTCAAGTTTTGCCAGACTGACCGCGCAATGCACCAATGTTGCACCGCTTTTTGCATAAAGCTTAACTTCTCCCTCACTTAGATAAACCCCATGAACGCCGATGAAGTTATCATTTAACACTTCAGCTTTCTTGAGATATTCAACTGGCAAGATCCCTTCCCTCCGTTTAACCCTTAAAACTTCTTCCCTACTCTGGGAAACGTGCATGTGGATCAGCGTTTTCTCTTTTTCAGAAAACTCTTTGATTTCCTTTAAAAGTTCAAGAGAAACTGTATCGGTGGCATGGGGTGCCAACAGTGGTTTAACAAGCTCGTCCTTGCTTTTCCATCTTTTAAAAAACTCAAACCCCTCCTCCGGTTCCGCAATTGGAAACTCAACCAGATCCATCATGGTCTGCCCAATGAACGCTCTGATGCCAAGCTTCTGGGCGGCTTTAGCAATCTCATCCGCAAAGAAGTAATGGTCATTTATTACCGTTGAGCCATTGGCAATGGCCTCCGCAATTCCGAGGAGGGCCCATTTGTAAATTTCTTCCCGAGTCCACTCCTTTTCCATGGGCCAGATAACATCATTCAGCCATTTATTGAGGGGTAAATCATCCCCAACACCCCTGAACTTCGTCATAGCCACGTGGGTATGGGCATTGATAAGCCCAGGAATTAGGAGATAGTTCTTTCCACCAAAAATTTCATCAACATCGTATTCCCTTAGCTTATCTTTTGGAACAACGTCGTGGATTTTATTATCCTCTATTAAAACCGCCACGTTTTCCCTTATCCCATTGGCATCCAATACATACTTTGAGACTATTGCTATCATACCTCCACCCCCAGCGGGAGAGTAATTTCAGCAGTGTAGTATTAAAACTTTTTGTCATTTCGCCAATTAGGAAGGCAAAGAATTTAAATAATGATTACCTGAAGAAAACTCGATGCACAATGCCGATGTTAATTGAACATGGACTGAAAGTTAAGACGCTAGTATTGTGGAGAAATTAATGGTTGCTTTTCTTAAGTGGTCGTGGTTAGTTTAATAAATCCTCAGTTTAACTTTCAAAAAGTTGTGGGGTGATGACAATGATTGACAAAATTTACTGTGCTCAGGTTAAACCTGAAATGGAAGGACAAAGGGTTAAACTAGCTGGTTGGGTGTATAGAAAGAGGGAAATTAAAGACAAGGTGTTCATAGTTCTCAGGGATTCAAGTGGGATTATTCAGACCGTATTTAAGGAGGAGCTCAGCAAAGAGGCTTATGAGATCGCAAGGAAAACTGGAATAGAGTCGAGCGTAATTATTGAAGGTATCGTCAAGCAAGATAGGAGAGCCCCAGGAGGAGTTGAGGTTCAGGCTGATAAAATAGACGTGATCCAGAACGTCGAGTTCTTTCCCATAACCAAAGACGCAAGTCCGGAGTTCCTCCTTGACGTCAGGCATCTCCACCTTAGATCTCCGAAAGTGGCCGCAATAATGAAAGTTAAGGCAACCCTGATTCAGGCCGCGAGGGAGTGGCTCCTTCAGGACGGCTGGCATGAGGTGTTCCCGCCAATCCTTGTGACGGGAGCAGTAGAGGGTGGGGCTACACTTTTCAAGCTCAAATACTTTGATAAGACTGCCTACTTGAGTCAATCGGCCCAGCTCTATCTTGAGGCCGCAATCTTTGGTCTCGAAAAAGTCTGGTCTTTAACGCCAAGCTTCAGAGCTGAAAAGAGCAGGACAAGGAGGCACTTAACAGAGTTCTGGCACCTTGAGCTTGAAGCAGCTTGGATGAATCTGTGGGACATTATGAAGGTTGAGGAGGAGCTCGTTAGTTACATGGTTCAGAGAACTTTAGAGCTGAGGAGAAATGAGATAGAAATTTATAGAAAAGATTTCACAACCCTGAAGAATACAGAACCGCCATTCCCAAGGATAAGCTACGATGAGGCAATTGACATACTCCAGAACAA
>DQUR01000124.1 GCA_015662175.1 Thermococcus paralvinellae
ATACGCAGATTGAAGCCTCAACCAATAACATTGTTACAAACACGGTCTTTGATTACAGAGGTTTCGATACCTTTGGTGGGGCAACTGTTCTGTTTACATGGGTTTCAGGAGTTCTAATGGTGCTGAGACGGCATAAAAAGGGATGAAAAAATGACAACGGCAATCATAAAGGCTACAACTAAAATATTGGTCTCGTCAATGCTCGTCTTTGGAAGGATGATTTCTAAGGAAGAGCAGTGTTCGCGAGTGGATTGGCTAAATGAGTCTTAATGTTTTTGGGACATAGGTAGATTAGGCTTCTTGGGAACAGCATGTCCGGGATTTGCTGGCTACGCGTTCTTCAAAGACGTAATCGCAAACTAAACATCAGTGGAACACTATCATACATGAACTTTCACAATAGCTGCAGTAGTAATTAAGATTTTGCACCATGGGATTCAAGACAATTCCGCTGGCACTAACACTTACGATGAGAGGATGATTAAGCATCTACCAGCATTGATGATAACAATTCCCTCTTTGGAACATTCATTGCATCGTTATTCAAGAAAAGGCAGAACATTGCAGCTGTATGGGCTATACTGATAACAGCTGTTACTGTTGGTCTCTCACTTCTATTAATTTTGGAGCTGCTGAAGAAACCAATGAGCATAGGTGAACTGAGCTATAACTTGGCCAGAGCATTTGGCGCAAAGGTAACATCCCAAACCTTGGCTTTAAATCAGGTACTGATAGGAGCATTTATAGCAGAGCTTTATAATATAGAGAAATCATTAAAGCCATCACAGGAGGACCTGAAATGGAAAGCTAAGTAGGGTGATAGAATGGAGAAGTTTAAGATAACCCCCGTTGGAGTTGTTAGAAAGAACGACAGAGAGTTATACTGGAGATTTTTCCTGAGTTTAGTGATGCGATTGATGGCCTACATGAGGGAGATTGGATTAAGCTTATCCTCTGGTTTCATAAAAGTGACACACCGGAAAAGAGACGAGTATTGAAAGTTCACCCGTACAACAATCCGCAAAATCCGTTAACTGGGGTTTTTGCTACCCGCTCTCCAGTGAGACCTAATCCTTTAGCAATCTACACAGTTCAAATTCATAGCATCGATGGAAACAGGCTTTACATTGACTGGATTGATGCTGAGGATGGGACACCAATAGCGGATATCAAGATCTTTGTTGAACGCCTGGACTGTCCAACAAAAATGGAGTGGGAACTTGACGTTGAGAATGCACGGCGAATTGGCAGGTTTAATTTAATCCCGAGGATAAGTGAGCATCTTAATGAGCTTGAGGAAGTTTCTCCAGAGGAATTCACGGCCTTGGTGATTGGATTGGGAGCAGAAACAGCCTACTTAACGGCCAGGGATCTTGTAACTCTAATAGAGACCCTGAAAGAGGTTTATGAGAAGCTACCAGTAGAAATAAAGGACAAGCTAAAAGCTCAGATTTTATGACCATTATCCCCATAGCAGATGTAATAGTAAGGGCAGAATTTGCAGAGATAATTATGCCATCCTTTCGGCGGCTTATTCCTTTCATAATATTTTTTCACCATGTAGAACTGCTTCACCGTTTCTTTGAACAGCTTCTCGTCATAAGGAATCTCAAAAGCTTTGAAGTTTTTTCCCCTGACTATTGGAAAGTTTGAGAAGTCTATCCATTTCAGAACTTTATGGGGATTTTCATCAAGCTTGACATAGTAAAGATAGCCGTATTCGCTTTCAGCCCATCTCAGATAGATGTTTAGCTGGGCAAGATGATACTCGTAAGGTAGCCTTGGGAGGGAAGTTTTGCCCTTTATTTCTATGGGGAAGTCCCTATAGGCATCAATTCTTCCATGAATTTCAAAACCCAGACGAGAAGAGCGAAGAATCATATGTTTCTCAAGCTCAAAACCAAACCTTTTGCTTAAAATTTCACCCAGAATACTGTGAGTCTTAACACCCTGATTTAACCTGACTCTAACGAACTCAGGCCATTTTTCTTGATAGTTCTTAAGCCTGAAGTATATCCGCCGAGGACAGGTTAGGGCTTCACTTGCGTAAAATTCAAGCAGCTCTTCTTCCATTGCCCTGCCTCCCGATGAAGGTTAAGCAGCGTCAGCTAATACCGACATCATCACCACTCAGACTGGGCAAGGCCCATCATCCGCTGGATGAGTATCCAAAGCTTAGCTTAAAACCTTTAGGGTGTGAGGGAATAAAAGGAACAAATAGAGAGAAATCAGGCCCCACTTTTCTTTAAAATGGCAGGGTTCCTCTTTATAGAATAGCTCAATCCATAAGCGGGCCAGAGTCCCGGAGGCATTGAGTAATAATGCAGGTTCCTTAAAATTTTCTCCGCATCTTCCCTGCTTTTTGCAACAATTCTGAGCCTGTCCTTTGTTAGAATGACATCACCATGGGGCAACTTCAGAATAATTTTATCATTCTCAACTTCGGGCTTTGCCCTTATTAAAAGAGCCTTCAGGTCTTCATAGGCATCTTCCGTGATTTTTTGCTCCAGAATTCCATCATTCTTCTTGGGCTTAAATATTCTTATAAGCCAAAAACTCGAGCCCTCTTCATCCATTGTTTAACCCTACCCCCGGTGGGTTCTCCCTATTCCTATACGTTTCTTTTCTTTTTAAGCTTTTTCAATCGCTTTTTGCCGAAACGACAAATTACCACGAATGATTTATGATACCAAAGAGTTTTAAACATTTCATAAGGAGCTTACCTTTGATGAAGAGAAGGACCCAGCTCATAAAGCCCCGGATAAGGGAGATACTTAACAAAAAGCTTCCTGAAGGGTTAGTTGATCTACTCCCCAAGCACTGGGTTCAAATTGGAGACGTTTTGATTTTACCCCTTAGAGAAGAGCTCTTACCATATAAACATGAGATAGCTAAAGTTTATGCTGAAGTCTTGGGAGTAAAAACCGTCCTAAGGAAGGGCTGGATTTTGGGTGAATTCAGAGAGCCGCACTATGAAGTGATTTATGGTAGCGACACAGTAACAATTCACAAGGAGAATGGTATTCTCTACAAGCTTGACGTGGCAAGGGTAATGTTCTCTCCGGCGAACGTTAAGGAAAGGGTTAGGATGGCCAGCATGGCAAAGCCTGATGAACTTGTTGTAGATATGTTCGCCGGAATCGGCCATCTCTCACTTCCAATAGCAAAGCACTGCAAAGCCAGGGTTATTGCGATTGAGAAAAATCCCTACACGTTTAAATTCTTGGTGGAAAACATTGAGCTTAATAGACTTCAGGATAGAATGACAGCTTATAACATTGATAATCGTGAATTTTCCGGAAAAAACATTGCAGATAGGGTTCTTATGGGTTACGTGATTAAAACCCACGAATTTATTCCAAAAGCTCTTGAAATTGCAAAAGACGAGGCAATAATTCACTATCACAACACCGTTCCCGAAAGATTGATGCCCAAAGAACCCTTTGCAACCTTTGAGAAAATAGCAAGAGAACATAGCTATGAGACTGAGCTTCTGGAGAGCAGGATAATCAAACGCTATGCTCCCGGAGTCTGGCATGTCGTTCTGGATGTGAGGGTGTATAAGAAGTGAAAACGTTATTGTGTAATTGTGTGATTATTATAACAATATAATAATGGCTGCTGTTTTTTAAGAAACCTAATCTCCATAACATCACCAACCACAAACTCTCCTCCAATCAGCTTTATCTTTTCTTGATTGCAGTAAATCCCTATGCCTTTCACTTTCTGTCCATTTGCAAATATCCAAGAATCTGCGTTAAAAATTCCAACTCCGTTGGGAAACTCTTGGCTTACTGAAAACTTTGCTCCAAAAATCTCAACTTCTTTTAATTTGCTAAAAATTGCTCCATAGTGATAGTGAGGCAAACCGCCTTCAATAGGAGTCCCATTGAAAGCTAAGGGCGTCAAATTTTTCTCTCTTCTCTTTAGGGGCTTTAACCAGTAGTAGTGTTCAGTTTTTTCAACTAACTCGAACTCATTTACCCTAATTGTAGGCACAAGCTTTAGAATTTTTGGATACATCAGAAAGCCTCCTCTCGCTCTGTACCTATCTCTACAGTTCCTTAACTCGAAGTGAGCATGCTTATCACTCCATGGTCTAAAAAAGCCTGAAACAACTAATTCGCCAATTTCATCTCCCAAATAAATTTTCTCTCCAAGTTTGAGGCTTGGCTTAACATGAAGAACTTTTAAGCAGAACTCCTCGACTTGAAAAATTGTGAGGTAATCCTCCCTAGTAGGAACGTATTGTGGAGTCCTAACTTTCCTAATTTCCAGAACCCTTCCTTCTTCAAATGGAAAAAAGGCTTTCCCAGAAAAATAAACGTCAATAGCTGTTCCAAATTTATGAGCTGGGTAAGGACTGTTGAAGAGACTGAACCATGCATCTTTTGGAATCTCAAAATTCAGTTCATTAATCTTTGCTATCTTCATCCCGGTAGCCCCATAATGGCTTCCAATCGTCACAGATAGCGTTCATGTGGGTAGTTCTCATGTGCTTTCGGCATATTCCCTGTGTAAGGAAGTAAGAATCAATCGGGCCAAACCATCGACAATTTTTGCAGGCTTTTAATTCTTTTAATTTCTCATTCATTTTACCCACCGCTCAACACCGGCATTACCTTTATTTCATCGCTGTCGTGAACTATGGTATCTCCCCTTGCAACCTTTCCATTTACAAAAATTATTTTGTTATGAAGCCTGTCATATTCTCTGATTACTTCTCTTAAAATTTCATCAACTGTTTTTGGCTCCTCAATTTTTATATTGACTTCTTTTGCACCAGCCAAATGTGCCATGGCTCCCATAAGCCTAATTTTTACCATAAGCATCACCCGAAATAGAAGTTGTAAAGAAAATTTAAAAGGATTTAGAAAAGCGTTGTAACCTTTTCAAGCTCTGGAATGACAAAGTCCAAGCCGAGCTCTTTAATTGTCTCCTTCTTTGGAATTCCTCTCTCGTCCCAGCCGCGTATCTTATAGTATTCGCTGAGCAATGCATCGTATTTATCCATTTCGAGGTGTTGTCCCTTGTATGGTCCGCTCTTAAGTCCTTCAATGAACCATCTCTTTGGTGGATAGTCCATCTTTCTGTCCCAGTTGCCGTTGAACTCTCTAACCCAGTAAGCTCTGATTAGTGCATAAACTCTATCCGCTGCCCTGTATAAGTCATCCCACGTATAGCTAACCCCAGTAATTGCTTCAAGAAGCTTTGGATAGTAGTTAAGGTCTAAGCCGAGCTCAATCCATGGAAGTCTACATGCGGTGAGCATCTCAAAGAGTCCACCTCTGAGTCTCTGGAGCTCAATGACCTTTGCGGCCTTTTCTGGGTTGTAGGTAATTTTGTATTCAACCTTCTTTGCTTGCTCTCCTTCAATTGGAGCTGTACCGATTTCCCAGGCAATGACCCATGCCTCCTTGTGATGGGCACCGATTGATGATGTTGCATATGCAAGTGCCATTGCTGGATAGATGAAACAGTTGTAACCACTGACCTCCAACCCCTTGACGTGCATTGCGAAGCTGTCATCGCCAAGCTTTTGGGCCATTCTCATTACCCCCTCAGCAGCAAGGTTTCCGAGCTGGCCTCTCCTGAAAGCTATGTCCTCAACAAGCTGTCTTGCACCTTTGTAGTCACCGAACTCTATTCCATCTTTGATTAGACCCTTTTCTGTTGCTTCCATTACGAATGCAATTGAACCGCCAAGTGAGATTGTATCCATACCATACATGTCAGCAAGTCTGTTGAGCACTGAAACTTTGTTAAGCTGTCCAATCCCGAGATTTGAGCCAAGAAGCGCGACGTTTTCATAGTCTAGCTCGCTTTCCTGTCCCTCCGCATCCAACACCACGTTTCCACACGGCATGTTACAGTATGGACATCCCCTCTGCTTTACCTTCATCCCTTCCAGTGTGTATCCATCTATGCTCCTCCCAAATTCGAAGCTACCATCTGCGAAGTTATATGTCGGCAATGCTGAGTTCTCGTTTGTCCACTCAATTGCAGCCATCGTACCCTGTCTGTGCCAGAAGTCATAAGTTGGCTTACTCAGTATCTCGTCATAAGCCTGCTTTGAAAGCTCTCTAAGCTTTTCTTTATCTGCAACAGGTATTTCCTTTGTTCCCCTTATCACAACGGCCTTGAGTTTCTTCGAACCCATTACAGCACCGATACCCGGCCTTCCACCGGCCCTACCCTCTTGCGACATAATGACAGCGTATTTAGTTAAATTCTCCCCACCCGGCCCAATGCTTAGGATACCAACGTTTTTCCCGTGTACCTTCTTGAGTTCTTCCTCTGTCTTAAAGGTGTCAAGTCCCCAAAGTCCCTCAGCACTGAGAATGCTCACATTATCATCTTC
>DQUR01000227.1 GCA_015662175.1 Thermococcus paralvinellae
ATAGGATATAAGGATTGGTCTGTCAAGAACAAATCCCACTATTGAGGTGATTAGAAATAGCCCAATAACAAATGTAAAAAGAAGCTCCATAAGTCTCATCCACACCCACCTTCATAAGCTTGTATCTTAAAGCTTCCAGAAACTTCTCCAAGAGTGTGGTTTGTGGTGTTGATATAAATACCAACGTTTACCGATTCATATTCACCTAATGTAAAACTTATGCTTTCCTTAGGTGTAGTGTTTGAGTGGTAAAACCTCAGACCATCCATCTGTGATGTTATAATTACACAGATAACTGATGCTCCCGTTTGGGTTACATTGTTCTCCACTTTCATGACGTCATCAAACATGTGAATTGTATCTATTGACAATCCTTTCCCATACCCTGGGTAAAATGGATTGCCCTCGCTAATGTCAATTGTTAAAAAAGCATATGGTGGGAGTGGTGTCTCAATGGTAAATTCTTCAAAAGCATAAAAAACAGGAGTGCCAATTCCAACTGTTACAATAAGAATTATTGCCGCTAATGATAAAGTTGTTTTGGTGCTTATCACTTTTATCGCCTCGCAAACAAAAAACAAAGTGTTGGAGAGCAAATGCTCTCAGCAAAGCCTTAAAGTTTAACATCTCATCATGGGCATGCGCCTGCAATTGCATGTATTTGAAGCTGTGTTTGGTAGTCTCCTATTGCCACGTTTGTGTTGTCGAACACGAATCCAATTGGAACTGGACTTCCATGGTGTACCGTAAATGTTATTGAAGTTGCTGGGCCTGCAGTGGGGCTTGTGTAATCGCCTGCAAATATTTCGATATACGAACCTGCAACGCTAAGCGTTACACAAATTGGGAAATTCGTCTGGTTGTTCTCCCAGAGGTCGTTGCTAACATAAAACATTTCCTCAAAGACGTAAGTTGTGTTTGGGCTGAGTCCAAGTCCACCCCAGTCTGGTCTGTTTGGATTATATTCACCGATGTCAATGTACAATTTTCCGTTATCTAAGCGTGCATAGGGTTGTCCCGGTGTTAAACCTATAAATTCATTATCGTCTGCAACTATGGCAACTACAATGTCTCTGTCTGCTTCATAATACCTAAAGTTGGCTCCAGCGCCAACCGCCAACATCATACCTACTAAAAGCAGGACTAAACCAATAAGTTTGTTCATTTTTATACCTCCTTAAATCACGGCTGTCCGCACTTGCCAACCAAAGCAGCTGGCTCTGTGCCAAGCCTGTAGGCTTTTATACTCATGGCAACGTTCCACTCATCCCCTGGGAGGTCGCCATTTGCACTTAAGTCAAGACCAATCTTAACTGCATCTCCGGGCTCAACTACGAAACAGACATCTTTATCTGCCGTATCTGATGAACTAGCTATGGCACCGTTTGCAACTTTATGCACGTTTCCCTCATGTCCATAGAATTCCACGTGAGAATTGTTTGATGTTATCCTAACAACTATGGTTAAGTTTTCCCAGAGATCATTGCTTACTTCAAAGACCTCATCAAAGTTGTACTCACTTGCCGGGCTTATCCCGCTTCCATACCCCGGATAGTTTGGGTTATCGTCCGAGAAGTCAATTACTAGAACGCCGGTTTCGTTATCTATGTATGCATAGGGTTGTAGTGGTGTTAGATCAATCAGCTCATTGTCATCTGGGACAATGCTCCAGTGGACGCTTCTGCTTGCATTGTAGTCCCTAAAATTGGCCCCTGCACCAAGCACGAGACCAAATGCCACCAACAGGCTAAAAATTCCAAGTGCTAACTTTTTCACTTTTTTCATCTCCTTTCTTTTGAAGCCCCTACGGGGACTTCAAAGAAAATATTCGTGATTGGTGTATATAGGTAATTGGAAAATTCAAGGGGGTAATCACTAATTACTTCTCCCTTTTTACGATTCTTCTTTCCTTAACCCTTTGAATCACAGATACTACCAAGAACACCGTTGAAATAACAAAACCCACCCAGCTTTTAACATAATAACTCATACCTGCCGAGCCAAGTGCAAGCATGGTGTAAACACTCGCCCACCTTATATCATTTTTATTTACAATCTCCATGTAAACATCAACGTTTTCAGGAATTTGGATAAGTTTAATAGTCCCATGACTGAATTCTATTATACCCTCTCTCTCCATCTTGGGGATATGGGTTTGCATTAGGCTTACATAAACACTTTTTCTGTGCTTCCTGTCAGTATTCCCCTCCTTTTTTGCAATGTATTCCACTAAATCCCTCAGGTCGGCTTTTCCATTTGATTTCCGTAAAAATTCTATGATTAACATTCTCCGGTCATTACCTAAGATCATGGCGGTGGTGGTCATCGGCATAACCTCAAACGGTAATGTCGCCGATGATTGGCATTGATGTAATACACCTCTATCACGTTCTCCCTGGTTAGGTTTCTAAGCACCCTCTCAACTTTTTGCCTTGTGCATTCAACGCCCCTCTCATTGAGCTTTCTCGTAAGGATGGCAACGGTGGAATAGCCTTCCCTACGTAGAATACTCACGATTTCCTCTCTAAGGTTTTGTTTCATATTGCTCACCTTACAATGTTGTCATGTGGTTGTGCTATAAATACCTTTCTAAAAAGTTTGATTTTCAAAAAATAAGAAATTCTATGCCTTAACCCAGCTAAAAAAGGCGTATAATGTTTTTATTGATTGGTAGCCCTTCGTTTCTCAAACAAGATGTTTTGGAAAGTTTTCTATATTTTGTAAAAATTTTAGTCCTTCAAACTTATTATCCATAATCAACGATGAAAATCTAATTAAATGGGCGATTATTTTAACTAAAATTCAGCTCTCAACTTACGTGGTCACGTGTTACAAATAAACTTAAAAAAATCGTGATGGTTCGAATGCCCACAATTGGACGTAATAAGAAAAGTGAT
>DQUR01000003.1 GCA_015662175.1 Thermococcus paralvinellae
AACAACGTTCCCCGGTGTCATAAGATTGTTCCCGGATGAGCGTTACGTCTTCAGGAGAAGTCATCCAGCAATAGTTGGTGTTGAGGTTCTTGAGGGAAGAATTAAGCCCGGCTACACTCTAATAAAACAGAACGGACAAAGAGTTGGTGTCATTAAGTCCATAAAGTCAAAGGATGACTTCCTTCAGGAGGCAAAGAAGGGAGAAGCCGTTGCCGTTGCCATTGATGGCCCAATAGTTGGAAGGCACATTCACCCAGGAGAAATTCTCTACGTTGATTTGAGCAGGGATGATGCGATAAGGCTTGTGAGAGAACTTAGAGACATGCTTGACGAGAGTGACATAAAGGCTTTGAAGATGATTGCAAAAGTTAAAGCCAGGGAAGATCCGTTCTGGGCGGCGCTTTAGAGAATTCTGTTTTTGGATTTCTCACCCTTTAAAAAGGGAACAGCATGCAACCCTTTCCATTCCAGATGAGCTCTCTTAACAACCAAAATTCCCGAATAAGTGTATTCGTTCCAGACTTTCTCAACGTCATCAAAAACTATTCTTGCTTTAAAGAATGGAGCATCCTTAACGAGGGTTTCGAATTCTCCTCCCTCTCCCCCAAGGTGGATGCCATATTTCTTGTTCAGCTTTTTGAGCTTTTCAATGGTATTTTCATCGATAATCCTTCCAAGCCATTCCTCATCCAGACCGTAAGCAGAGACTCCAACTATCACAATCTCAAAGCCGGCGTGAAGCATATCCCTCAAAAGCATTTCTGGGTTCTTGTGCCACAGTGGAGTATAGATTTTCAATCCAAGCTCATGACAGACCCTCTCAATCCTTACCCTCTGATATTCGCTCTCCAGCGCTCCAGCAACAATCCCATCAATGTCCAGTCCCTCAAGGACATTCTTCAGGTCCTCAACTTCTTTCTCTTTCACCCCGGTGGTGTATCCCTTGATTAGAGGAATTCCCATCGCTTCAGCCTGCAGATCTGTCAGATGAATGTTTGGGACATGGTACATATAGCTCTCTTCACTTTTAGAGTGAATGCTGACCAGATATTTTATATCAAACCCCTGTTGCATTGCCCAGTACAGGGCATAAGTTGAGTCCTTTCCTCCTGAAAATAAGGCTGCTATTTTCATGTCCTTACCTTTGGGGATACCTTATAAAATTTATTGGCCCTTTTTAGAGCACCCTTACTGTAAAATCTTTTAACCAAAGCAATTTATTATAACATCGGTGGAATAGTCTTTGACCTTAGCGGACTTTTTGACCTGGTCGATTGACTCCATGGGATTAGGAACCTGAGAAAATACGGCAGGGATGAGAAGATTTGAGCTTCAATATAGTCAAGATTCTACAAGGCCAATGCTCCAAGCTTGAAAAAATGAAGTGGGTAGAAAAGCTTAAAGAGGACAATAGGATAATTAAACTTGTAAAGGCGTGGCTTAAGATTCGGGGGAAGATTCAGAAGATTAGAAAAGCCATGGGAGAATGAAGGAAAGGCTAGCCTGAAGTGAATATTATGGGGTGAAGTTCTGGGGGTTTTGCAATGAGGGTGTGGATTACAACAGTAGGTACGTCTTCTTTTGCCGTATTTAACTCTCTCTGGATGGCAATTGTAGGGGATTCTTATTACCCAGACAAAGTCTACCTTCTCTGGAACGACAGGGTCAAGGGGAATATGGAGAAAATCAAGGAATACATTAAAGCCCTCAAAGAAGCTTATGGAAGGACGATAATAATTGATGACACGTACAGGGTTGATGAAGAGGATTTCAAGATATTTACGAAGACACTAACAGAGATAATCAAGAAGGAGAAGCTTGAGGGCAATGAAATTGCAATAGACATGACTCCAGGAAGAAGGTTCATGAGTGCTTTCTCTATGTACGCGGGAGTTGAAGGGGTTGAAGCCGGTAAATTCAAGGCAGATAGGGTCTATTATCTTCACCTAAAAGACCCGAGTTACATGAATCTACCGCTTTACCTGATTCCCTTCTCAATTCAAGAACTCCTGGAAATGAAGAGCAAGCTGAGCGGAAAAGAGAGGAAGAAAGAACCATTAAGACTTGAAGGAAGAAAGGATGAGATGAAAGTAACAAGAAGAGAACTAATGGCAGTGATTAACCAGGAGTTTCTGATAGGGAGAGGAAGCTTCAGGATAAAGGTTTCCACTCAGGAACTCGCTACCATTTCGCTAAGAGAAAATGAGAATCTTGCGGCTGTTTCGATTGTTAAGAATTTTGAGAATTTAAAACTTCCAAGCTATGTTGGTGATTCCGAACTGTTCAACAGTGTTCTAAATGCTTCTGGAATTAGGGAACTTAAGGCAACGCTTGATGGGGAAAGATGGATGAATGAAGAGGAGCTCTATCGCTGGCTTTTGAGTAAAATCAAGGAGAAAGAAACACGGTACATAACCTTTGACACAAACTCACTTATCTTTGGCATTCCACAGAGATTTCTTGAATTCCTTGACAGGCAGAGAGATAGAACCTACTCGCTCAACTTGGCCATTTCAAGGATTGTTGAGACTGAATTAACCCGTGAAAAATCTAAGATTTTAAGGGATGGAAGATTTTTTGATGAGTATGTCCCTGACAGTGATTACTGGAATCAGCCGTCACCGAAGGATAGGCTTTTTAAACTTGGGCAACTACAGCTTAAACTCCTCAATGAGAGAAATGCAATTCTAATTGAGCCTACAAGAGAGGGATGGGGTGATGACGTTATCCTTGAAAGCTTTGTGGAGTTCCTAAGAAGGAATGAAGGTGAATTGATAGTTTTCACTTCAGATAAGAACTTCTTCGCAAACCTCCAGTGCCTCAAGAATATTGAGCCAGTATACATAGGTTTTGGGGATATCAGGCGGCATGTAAAATGGGAGAATGTTAGAGACTTCATTTTTGCTTCAGCTGTGGTATTCGGAAAGGTAAGCGTTTCTGGAATCGGATGGGTTAAAGCTGTGTGGCGGGGCAAAAATCCATGGGAGTGGGATAAGGTGAAAGTCCCACTAAGGGAAGAAACTAAAAAAGCAATTGAAGTACTCAGGGCTATCTTGACACCATCTCATTAGTTTCAATCACCGGTAGTTTCCTCTCCTCAACACACCGACTTAAATCTTTGCTCTCTTTAGAAGCAGGGAATTCGTAACGACACTAACGCTACTCATCGCCATAGCAGCAGCCGCCCATTCCGGCCTAAAGATTATTCCAAACGTTGGATAGAGCGCGCCCGCCGCTGCAGGTATCAGGATTGTGTTGTATACCAGTGCCCAGAAGAAGTTCTGCTTAATCTTCGAGAGCGTCTTCTGGCTGAGCTTTATTGCCCTAACCACATCCCTTAAGTCATTTTTCATGAGAACTATGTCACCGCTTTCCATTGCAATATCCGTGCCCGATGATACCGCTATTCCCACATCTGCCTGGGCCAAAGCCGGAGCGTCGTTTATTCCATCACCCACAAAAATAACCACCTCACCCCTCTCCTGAAGCTTTTTCACTTCGTTAGCCTTCTCTTGGGGTAGCACTTCAGCCAGAACATAATCTATGTTGAGCTGCCTTGCTATAGCTTCTGCAGTTCTTCTATTATCTCCGGTAATCATTCCGACCTTCTTACCCATTTTGTGAAGCTCTTCTATCGCTTCTCTCGCACCTTCCTTGATTGTGTCTGCAATTCCAATAACTCCCACTATTTTTCCATCAATTGCTACCATTACCGCTGTTTTCGCCTCATCTTCAAGCTTGTGAAGGATTTTCTCTATGTTATCATCTATAACATACCCGTTCTCTCTGAACAGCTTTCTGTTTCCTGCTAGGACTTCTCTTCCACTCACCCTTGCCCTAACACCTTTTCCTGTAATGACCTCAAACTGTTCAGGCTCTTCTAACTCCAAGCCAAGCTCCTGAGCTTTTCTAACTATTGCCTCTCCTAAGGGATGCTCTGAGCGCTTTTCAGCTGAAGCCACTAAGCCCAAAAGCTCCTTTTCCTCCATGTCAAGTGCTATCACATCCGTAACCTCTGGCTTTCCTTTTGTCAGCGTTCCAGTCTTATCGAAGAGAACTATTGTGGCTTTTCTCGCTATTTCAAGCACTTCACCGTTCTTGATCAAAATCCCCATCTCGGCACCTTTACCCATCCCAACCGTTAAAGCCGTTGGCGTTGCCAGTCCAAAGGCACATGGGCAGGCAATCACCAAGACGCTGATTAGCGTAGTAAATGCAAAGAGTAACGGTTCTTTTGCTATGAAGTACCAGTAGACAAATGATACGAGCGCAATTACCAGAACTACGGGGATAAAGTATGTTACTATTCTGTCCGCTATCCTCTGTATTGGCGGCCTGGTGTTCTGTGCCTCCTCAACGAGCTTAATTATCTGGGCTAAAACCGTATCTCCACCAACCCTCTTTGCCTCGATTTTAAGCACGGAGTTCTTGTTGATTGTCCCCCCAATTACCTCATCGCCCTTCTTCTTTAAGTTTGGAATTGGCTCTCCGGTGATCATCGACTCATCAACGTAGCTTTCCCCTTCGATGACAACACCATCGACGGGTATCTTTTCCCCTGGCTTGACTATCACGACCTCTCCAACCCTAACCTGAGTTATGGGAACCTCTACCTCTTTTCCATCTCTGATTACAGTAGCCTTTTTAGCCTGAAGACTCATGAGCTTCTTAATCGCCTCACTGGTTCTGCCCTTTGCTACGTGTTCCAAGTATTTTCCGAGAAGCAGGAATGCCAATAAAAGCACGCTTGCTTCGTAAAAGTTGTATTGTTCAGGCAGTACGCCAACTGTTGCAAGAACGCTGGCCATATATGCCGAGCCCACGCCCATTGAGTACATCACGTCCATATTTAGCGTTTTGTTCCTCAGGGATCTGGCGGCCTTTAGGAATATCTCTTTTCCCGAATAAACTATTACTGGAGTTGCCAGGATGAACTGTATCCAGAGCATGTGCGGAAT
>DQUR01000215.1 GCA_015662175.1 Thermococcus paralvinellae
ACAGCTAAATATCTGGTTTTAAACTCCTTTGGAACGTGGGCAACTCTGCCCTCAAGGGTTTTCGTCAATTCCTCTATCAGCGAAGGATACTTATCCCTATCAACAAAGCCAACAACAATTTCAACTTTCTTGGTCGGTCTTAAATATGAAACATCAATGTTCAAAGCTGATAATAGCTCGAGAACGGCTATGTCACTCTTTATTCTCTCTATCTCTGTGTTAATTGAGCTTATCTCGCTCTCAAGCCGTCTAATTTGAGGCTCAACCTTCTCCAAAAACTTCTCAACATCCCTTATAAGGTCTTCAATACTCCTATATTTGTACTTTCTCCTGGACTTCATTGGTGGGAAGAAAAACTCCTTAATGCCACCTTTCTTCTCTTCCTTATATGCCTTAAGAAACTCAACTAAACGAGATATCCCAATGCTGTAAGAGGTTGCCTTACGATAAAACTCATTGGGAACATCTTTTTGAGCGATCTCAACATCAAGCTCTCTTATTTCCACAACACCTTCTTCATGAAGGTATGTCAAGAGCCTATCTTTATACCGGTTAAGGCTTATGAGCTCAATTTTAACCATCTCTTCGGGCTTAAACATTTCAGCCCCCTCTTATGAGTTTTATGGCCTCATCGATAGCTTTCTCAAAATTTTTAGTGGCTTTAACTTTGAGCTCTTCAAGCTCTTTACTTCCTTCTTTAATAAGCCTATTAGCTTCAATTTCTCCTGCTTTCTTTTTGGCCTCGATGATCATCATTGCCTTCTCCTCAGCCTCAGCTATTATTTCATTCTCGAGCTTTTTTGCTTCCTCTTTTGCTTTTTGAACAATGAGCCTTGCCTCTTCCTTTGCTTTTTCAATTTTCTCCTCAGCTTGTTTTTCAGCCTCAACGATTTGCTTAATTACTTCCTCCATGAGCCTCATCTCCCAATGATGAGTGAAAATGAGGTACATTTTTGGCTAGTTTAATTGGTTTAAATAGTTTATGCTCACAATAGCATGACACAATAACAATAAAGGAAGGAAAATTGAAGAATAAGGAGATTATTCTTAACTCTTTTTCCTTTCGAGGATGGATTTAATTTCTTCAAGTGCATTATTTTTGGCAAATATTACAATTTGTCCCCTTTTTGGAAGTTTAGTGTCACCAGATGGAATAATTAGATTGCCTTTCTCATCGTAAATTGCAACTATGAGAGAATCCTTTGGAAGACCAAGCTCCTTCACAACTTTTTCAGCAACTTCATTGTTTTCGTCAATTTGGAATTGAACAATTTCTGCTCCATCCTTTGGGAATATAACCCTATTAAAGCCTGGAGTTATTATGCTTCTGAAAATATAATTAGCCGCTATTTCCTCCGGACTTATAACGAAGTCAAAGTATCTCTTAAGGTCTTCAACCTTCTCAAAGACATCCTTATTCTTTGGGTTACTAACTCTCAAGATTGTGGTGACTTTTGGGTTCAAGTGCTTTGCCAAAATACATGCAAGGAGATTTGCATCATCCCTTCCAGTTAAAGCCGCAAATGCATCTGCCTGCTTTATATTTGCTTCTTCTAGAGTTTTTTGATCAGTTGCATCCCCCTCAATGACAAGACCGTTAATTAAAAGAGAGAGCTCCTTGGCTCTTTCCTTGTTCATTTCGATTATTGTAACGTCGTGACCTTCCGCTTCAAGCATTTTTGCAACTAAATATCCAACCCTACCCGCCCCCATTATTATAACGAACATTCAATCACCTCTCCCCACCTATAAGGAGTTTAGCTATCTCAGCATAGGCAGGCCTTGTTATTGAAATTCCAATCAAAACACCAAGAATTGTTGTGAATGCAAATCCTCTCAGTCCTCCAACAAAGAACTTGAAAAGGAAGCTCATTGCCACAACTGTTGTCGTTGCTGATGCCAATATAACAAAAAATGCCCTTCCCATTCTCTTGAGTATGCTGCTCCTCTTAGTAATTTTTTCTCTTTTCTCCCTTCCTAAAAGCTCATCCGTGATAACTATCTGCTGGTCAACTCCCGTTCCTATTGCCGCTATGATCCCCGCGATACTTGGCAAATCCAAGTTCCACTTAATTAATGCAGCAATTCCGAGGATTATGATGACCTCACTTAGACTTGTAAACGTTATGGGTATTGCAACCTCAAGCCTTCTGTAGTGGAACCAAATCACTAGACCAACGACAATTAGAGCTGCTATTCCCGCTATTAACACTTGCCTCTTAAAGTTCTCCCCGAGTTCCGGTGATATGTACTGGGAACCCTCAACATAAACTTTAACAGGCAAAGACCCACTGCTCAAAACGACCGCTATGACTTGTGCCTCTTGCTGGGCAATGTATTGATTTGGAGCAGTTCCGGTTATTCTAACGTCAGTTTGGGGAATTCCCTGAGCCAGTCCCGAGCCGAGTGAATACGGACCATACAATCCTAAAGCTCTTGCTATTAAGTCCCTTAAGGTTTCGCCCTCTTGAGGTTCAAAGTATCTAACCTTTATCCCTTTCGCCTCAAGCTTATTTTTTAGGTTTTTGTCAACATCAACCAGAACAACGAGTTCCTTATTTTTGGCGAGATTTGCTATATCATCAACGCTCTGATTTGTATATGCAAAGGTGTCAATGTTAAGTGCCTTTTTAATTCTCTCAGTTAAAGGCATTGCATCTGGAGCTTCTCCCTTAAAGTCGGTGATCATTAGATTATATCCCTCCCGGGATACTACGAAAAGGGAATTAACCGGTGGATCAAGGAACATGTCCACAGGATATCCGGCCTTGCCTTTGGCTAGCTGAGCAAACTTTTCCGCTGCCTGTTTTGAAATCCTAAACGGGACGGACCATTCGTAATATGAGCCCCTCGGTTCAATTTGAATTGGGAATACTTGGACAATATCGTCGCCCGTTGCAAAGATTACCCCCTCAAATTCCGCATAGAATACACCCTGTCTTTCAATGGTTTCCTTCACGCTTCTTGCTTCCTCTTCCGTAACTCCGGCGACTTTAACAATTATGTACTGATCTCCCCAGGGCTGAACCTTTATGTCTTTAACACCAAGCTGGTTCAATCTCTTTTCAAGAGAAACTTTCACCCGCTCCATTGTGTTTTGGTCAACAGGTTTCTCAAGCTTAACAATGATAGCAGTCCCACCGCTTATGTCAAGACCAAATGTTAAGCCGTAAGTAAGCAGAGATGCAATTGAACCAATGATGAATATTATGAGCAGTAAGACCCTCCAATTAAAAAGAAGTTTTTTCCAGTTCATCTCCTACCCCCCTTTTTCTTCTTAGGAGCTTTTGATAATGACCTACCTTTCTCCTTTTCCTCTTTCTTTGCTATGACCCATCTCAAGACCCCGGCGTTTAAAATCCACGTGTTCATGAAATCAGCCAGCAAACCAAAAATCAAAACTATCGCAATTTCATCAATGACCTTAGCCGTTGAAAACAACCAGAGTGAAGCTAAAGCCCCCAAAGTTGTTGTGCTCATTGTAAAACCAGTTGATACCGCAGAGAAATAAGCCTCCTCAACGGTGTCTTCCTTTCTCTTGAGGAGCCTCGTAGTTAAAAGAATATTGCTATCAACCGAATAGCCTATGAGCATTAACAGGGCCGCAATTGTTGCCTGGCTTAACTCGATACCGAAGATGCCCATCAATGCCAGGGCTATCACCATGTCCGAGAAAGCTGAAAATATTACTGTAAACGATGGAACCGGAACCCTGAAGAACAGAAAAACAACTATTGCCATTCCAAGAAATGCCAGAAAAATTGCCTTTATTCCTTGTCTCCTTGCCATGGCCCCAAATGTCGGCTGAACTTCGGATATTGCATACTTTGCATTTGGAAACAGTTGCTCAAGAACTTCCCTTATTTTTTCGGGATCAACATCCGCCGGTGCATAAACATTTATCCCGCTGCCAATTCCAGTGAATTTCTCAACCTTAACATTTACATTAAGCTGTTGGGAGATGTATCTGGCAATCTCATCAGGGTTTGCATCCACACCGTAGGCAGTTACAACCACCCCACCTTTGAGGTCAATTCCAAGCTGAGGAAAGCGAACTGCCAGAATCAAGAGCGATACAAAGAAAACCGCCAATGGATAAATTATCATTTTTTTGGTTTCAATCTCTGTGAGCTTTCTAAGTTTGTCTTTGATCATTCCATTCACCTCTGAACAATTTTAAGTTGTTTCCTTATTTCGATAAAAGTATTTTAAAAGTATGTGGTATTTAAGTTTGCCTTCAAGCACTCAACTTTAAAAAGCGAAAGTTTAAATGTTATGGTGGGTGAGGATCATGGACACAATAGGGTATCATTATGTGGTCGAGGCCTCAGGCTGCGATTCCAAGATTCTGAGTGATGCCAACAAAATAAGGGAAATATTTCTAAGAGCTGCAGAGATTGGAAACATGGAAGTTAAAGCAAGCTACTTTTTTAAATTCTCCCCAACTGGCATTAGTGGCATGGTCATTGTAGCGGAATCACACCTCTCAATACATACTTGGCCCGAAAAGGGTTATGCTGCTATAGATATCTACACTTGTGGTGAGAAGGCTGATCCAGAAAAGGCGGTTGATTACATTCTTGATGCAATAGGAGCAGAATACGCTCACGTTTCAGAGGTCAAAAGGGGCATTGAGGATGAAGATAACACCTTTACACACATGATCCTGACATGGGAGGAAAAGCTTGAAAGAAAGAACAAGAAATAAGAGGTTATTCTAATAGTTTCTCAATTTCTTCTTTAAATTTTCTAACCCTTTCTTTAAGTTCTTCAAACTTAATCTTGTATTTCTCAAGCTCCTTAACTCTCTTTTTAAGCTCTTCATTTTCCCTGCTAAGTTCCTCTTTTTCTTTTCTCAGCCTATCGGCTAATTCCCTCATTTCTTCAATCTTCTTTTCAAGCTCCTCTTTGGCCAAGGTTAGTTCTTTGATAATCTTCTCCAACTTCTTCTTTTCCCTCTTAACTTTTTCAAGCTCTCCCTTTAATTTCTCGATCTCCTCCCTCGCCTTCTGCAGGTTCTCAAGCTCCACCGTCTGCTTCATCCTCTCAAGTTCTTCTCTAATTCTTTCATATTCAAGCTTAAGCCTTTCGTATTTCTCCATCAGTTTTTCATACTCCTCCTTGGCGATTACCTCTTTCAGTCCACCCTTCTCAATCATTTCAATTGTCTTAATCAGCTCATCAAGCTTTCCTTGCTTAATCAATTCATAGGTCTCCCTGACCAACTGCCCGGCTTTGCTTTCACCCTTGAGGTGCTTTCTTATCGTCTGCTCAGTCCTTCCCAGTTCCCTTGCAATCTCACTAATCGTCATCCCGGCCTTTTCCCTTGCAAGGGCCCCGGCAGCAACTGCTAGGCTGTCAACCCACGTTAACCTTTCGGCAGGATCCTTGATGAGTTCAATTACCTCGGGTCTGAATAGCGTTGCAAACAGAAGGATGCTCTCAAGCTGATGAATCTCATGTCTCCCGAGAGGGTTGAGTGGAACCTCAATAGCCATTTCCCTCACCTCCCAACTCCAGAACTTTACCCCTTTTTAGCACTTTGTTAGGATAGACAATTATTCCCTTGTCCGTGATATCAAATGGATGCCTTCTCAATGAGTGTGATGTTCCCCTCATCTTCCAGACGATTAATGAGCGCTTAAGCTCACCATCAATCTCATCAAGGTCGAGCCTTATGATACCGTCAACACCATGTTCAACTCCCGGTCCACCGAATCCCCTCTCACCAACGCTGATCTGGCTAACAAAGATCGATGTACATCCTGTTCCCGCTAAAACCCTCTTGAGCTGCAGGATTATGCTTCTCGCCATGGCCGGCTTGTTTATGTAAAGGGTTGTGACCGAGTCAATAACAACCCTCTTTGCTTTGATATCTTTAATTGCCTGCCTTAAAACGTCAATGAACTCCCTCAAATCTGTTAAGTCATGGACGATATACTTTTCATATTCCTTTGACTTTCCTATTCCCGCTGTAAAGGCATCAATCATTGCGAATAAACCCTCTTCCTCATATTTTTTAACATCCCAGCCAAATTGGGCCATGTTCTGCCTCACTTGGACTGGGTGCTCTTCTAAAGCAACATATATGCCTGGCTCGTCCATCTGGAGACCATTCCATAAGAACTGCTGACTGAAAATTGTCTTACCGGTTCCCGGTCCACCGCTTAGCAAAACAACGTTCCTCTCCGGTATGCCTCCATGAAGTATTTCATCCATTCCTGGAATTCCGGTTTTTACCCTCCTGGGCATCTCCTCCACCTCCGCTCAAAATTATACTAAATTTTAATATAACCAGAAAGAATTCCGATTTTAATTACCGAAATATACTATAAATGTGGGAATATATAAAAGTTACGCTTTTCTGTGCCGTCGTAGGAACTCACCGACATCCGTAATGTTTCTTATGAACGCTCTTCCATTATCGGGCTGAATTCTACCTATTCCCAGAATTATTCCATTCTCATCGAAAAGAACAAGCTTTTTTGTGCCCTCCCATCTGTACTCCTTAACGCCATTTTTGGGAACATCTTTGCCCGTTGTGAAGAGGAAAGCAGCCTTTGGTTTTAGGATTGCATAATTCTTCCAGACATCAACGAAGTGGAAGAATTCAATGTTCGGATAGAATTTCTCCACCAGATTTTCATCAATCTTTATTGTCCCGATAAAGGTCCCAAAGGAATAGGGTTTAACCTTCAGATTTTCAACTTCCTTCCAAACCTCTCCGTTAACAGCATAGACATCCCTAAATCTACCCTCAACAACCGCAAAAAAGTCATGTTTAAGCTCGCCATATTTTTCCGCCTCCCTCAAGATTAAGTCCAACTCCCAGGATGAAGCCCTCCGGTATCTAAGCACCATTTTCAATTCCTCAAATTCTCAGTTCATCGAGATCGGTTCTGTTCAGCTCTTCCCTGAATCTCAAACCGAGCTCGGCTATCTCTTCTCTTGTGATGATATCATTCCCTTCCCCCACTCCCGGACAATTTTCATCGTAATACAGCCAGAGCTTTTCCCCCTTATACTCGAAAGGCTCTTCTCCCTCAACACCCAGAGGTTTGTGAGACACCATAAACGGATAAATCCGGCAGATCAGGGGATTGTAATCATGAATTTTGCATTTACCAGTTTCCGGATCATGAAAAACACAGCCCAGATCCCATTCCCTGTAGGCGAGAACAAACCTGATTTTCCCATTTTCCACCGTGAGAAGGAGAAAATCCTGGGGGTCATGACCATGCTTGGCTATCCTTTTGATGTCGTAAAGTGTCAGATAGACAAACCTCCCCCGACAGCAATCAACACAGAATTTGCACTCAAATTTAACGTCATTTTTGAGGGGTATGGGTTTGAACCTCATATCATCACCCACTTTATGTATTCAGATGTGCATCAAACTCCCCGCTCTTTTCAAAGTCAGCATAGCCTTTATCCAAGCGCTTGCTCACGTAAGGGCCGTCCTTCCTATAGCCAAACTTCCTGTAATACTCCCTGACACCGACGCCACTTATGACAAGCATCTTTTTGACATCAAACTCCTCCCTCGCTATTCTCTCTGCCTCTGCCAGAAGTTCCCTTCCATAACCCCTGTGTTGCCACTCATACTTTGGCTTCCCTCCAATCGGAACGAGGGGTCCATAAATGTGAAGCTCCCTGACAATTGCAGAAGGACAGCAGTTAATCTCTTTGCGGTGAGCTTTTTCGCTTGGAATCCTCAACCTAAGGAAGCCTATGAGAATGTCATTCTTAACATCCTCAAAGCTAAGGAAAATTTCTCTGCCCTCGCTTGCCTCATAGTCCTCTCTCAAAAGCTTTACATGCTCAACCTCTGGGTGAACTCCGAACTTCTGCATTACATGACCGACTTCTCTGAATCTAATCTCCCTTGGCCTTATGCCTCTCTTGATGAGCTCGTTAAAAACGAGCTGTCCCAGGTTGGAGTGCTTAACCCCAGCAGCAATTAGAGGAACAGGAATGTCTCTCTGAATCCTCATAACGCGAACCCACTTTGGAATTATCTTGTAAACCTCAACCAAAAGCCTAACTGCTTCTTCAGTAGTGTATGGCCTATACTTGCCCTCTTTGTACCACTTGTACAGGATTGTGTCCTCGGTTACAAGGGTCGGATAGATCTTCAGCATGTCCGGTCTAAATCGAGAATCTTCGAAAATTATCTGGAAAGCCCTCAAATCCCTCTCAAAGTTGCTCCCGGGCAAACCGGGCATCATGTGGTAGTTTATTTTAAGCCCGGCATCCTTCAAAAGCTGGGTCGCTCTAACGACATCTTCAATGGTGTGTCCCCTCTTAACTCTCTCATATATGAAGTTGAAAACGGTTTGAACACCAAGCTCCACCCTTGTGGCCCCAAGGGCGAGCATCCTATCAATGTGTCTCTCAAAAGACCAATCTGGACGGGTTTCAATGGTTAAACCGACCATTCTAACTTTGGCCCTCTCATTCTTTCTCTGCTCGTCCTCAAGGAAGTAAAACTTTTTCTTATGAGTTCTCTGCCAGGCGGCTTTAAACTTCGGATCTTCATCAAATACCGAGTAATCCTTTTTTACCAGAATCCTAATCAATTTCTCCTCAAGGTTCTCTACGTCCTTAAAGTGTGGAAAGTCGTTCATTGCCTTATACGCATTTTTTATGAACCATTCCTGATAATCCAGGTCCATTGCTGGAAACGTTCCGCCCTGGATAATCACCTCAACCTTATCGATGTCATGTCCTATGTCATGGAGTTGCTTTAAACGGCGGAGCATGATTATGTAGGGATGATAGGCACTCTGAATTGCCCTCAAAGCTGACGGTTCCTTTCCGGTATAGCTCTGCGGCGAACCTTCACTCGGCCCACCGGGACAGTAGATGCATCTGCCATGGGGGCATGGAAAAGGCTTTGTCATCATCGCAACAACTGCAACACCGCTTATCGTTCTTGTGGGCTTCTTCTTGAGGAATTCTTTGAACTTCTCCCTATCCTCTTTGCTCATAACCCTAAGGATGTCAGCGTTACCGGGAAGCTTGCTCAAATGGTATTTCCTCGCAACCCTAACCTTGATCCTGTTCAATTCCTCCCTGCTTTTGATCTCACCAGAGATTATCATCCGAGCAATTTCCTCACAGGCCCTTCTATAAGTATTCACCATAACCTCCCCGTTTAAGGAAAGCGGGTTAGCTTAAAAAGGTTGTCAGCCAATTCATAATGGTGAAGAAGGTGGCAAGCAGGGATGAGATTGTAAGTTTTCTCGATGAATATTTGAACATAAAAGCCTTCCCGGATAAATCAAAGAACGGCCTCCAGGTAGAGGGAAAGAGCGAAGTTAATACAATAGCCTTTGCCGTTGACACAACGCTCAGAACGATAGAGAGAGCCGCTAGGTCCAAAGCAGACATGATGATAGTCCACCATGGTATCGTGTGGGGTAGCATAGACTACGTGACCGGGGTGACGTACCGCAGGCTTAAGGCTCTCTTCGATGCTGGCATAAACCTCTACGTTGCCCATGTTCCCTTAGATGCCCACCCTGAGGTCGGAAACAATGTCCAACTACTCAAAATTCTCGGGCTTGAGCCGAAGGAACCCTTTGGTGAGTACGGAGGGGTCACGATAGGTTATATCGGGGAGTTTGAGAAGACAAAGCCGGTGGAGGAAGTGGCACAGGTTCTCGCGGAAAAGCTGGACACGACAGTTAAGACCTACGAGTTCGGGGTGGGGGAGATAAGACGCGTTGGAGCCATAACAGGCGCTGGAGGCTTTGCACTGGAGGAAGCAAAGAGAAGGGACGTTGACCTATTCGTTCTCGGAGAGTTTACACACGCCAACTATTTGACGGCGATGGACTTGGGGATAAGCGTTGCGGTTGCTGGCCACTACAAGACCGAGACGCTCGGCGTTAAGGCGCTGATGCCGCTCGTTAAAGAGAAGTTTGACGTTGAGGTTTTCTTCATAGACGAGCCAACTGGACTTTGAGCCCGCCTGTTTTTTCTATCCCTTTTGGCTGACAATAAAGTTCCCAGAGGGGACCTCCTACCTCATCAGATACGGGAATAAAAACTACAAAGGCACCAACGAGTTCAAAGTTACAATAGACAAAAAGACCGTGCCCGATGAAGTCTACATCCAGTTTCAGCTCCCACAAGACGTAACAAACTCATCTATGAGAATGGGGAGATGAAGATAACCGTAAAGGGGGACAAGATACCAGTCTGGCACGTTGAAGACGTAATCTACGTCAAGTACTGGAAAGAAGGGAAGAAGCTCTGATTCCAGCTATTTCCTTTTCAAGCTCTTCTGGAGGGAGCACCTTAAGTCTCACACCTAACTCCTCAGCGTAGTTCAGAACCCAACCCGGCTTCACGTTTCTAAAAGGTGTTACAACCCAAAGCTCCGGAAAGCCGGCTCGATGGGCCTTGACGACGTTGTAGAGAACCCTCTGAGGAAACCACTTGAAGGAAGTCTCAAGCTCGATGGCGAGGAGCTTCAGGCCGCTGTCAAGAATAGCGATGTCTATCCTCGTCCCGTCGGGCATTCTGTATTCGGGAACCGCGCTAAGGCCGAACTCGTTGGCCAAAGCCACTATTTCTCTCGTGAGGGTTTTGACCTTGATTTGGGACACCAGAGAAAAGAGAGGACTAGAAGGTTAAAAACCTACTCGACGAGCTTGAGGAATATTTCCTCTAAGCTCGGCTCTTTCACCTGCATCGTAAGGACTTTCGCGGCCTGGGAAGCAACGAAATCATGGAGCTCCTCGCGGATGTCATCTTCAGCAACAACGCGATACTTGTTCTTCCCGAGGGGAGTAACGTTCCATTCAGCAGAACTCCAGTTCACGGGCCTGTTAATCTCAATGATGATAGTGTACCCCGCCTTCCTCAAGAATTCCCTCTTGATGTTCTCGATGCTATCCTCCAATCGGAGTTTACCCTTAACAATCACTCCAACCGTGTCGCAAACCTCTTCCACGTGCGCGAGAATGTGGCTGGAGAAGAACACCGTCTTTCCGGATTTTCTCTGCTCCTGGATAATTTCCTTGAACTCGGCGATTCCTCTCGGGTCCAACCCAGTCATTGGCTCGTCGAGGATTAGTAGTTCCGGGTCGTTGATTAACGCCTGAGCCAAGAGAAGCCTCTGCCGCATTCCCTTCGAGAACTTCCCAACCTTCTTGTTCCTAACCTCCCATAGGTTGACGAGCTTTAACAGCTCCTCGATGCGCTTCTCCCGCTCTGCCTTTGGGAACTTAAAGGCCCTGCCGATTATGTCGAGGGTTTGGAGTGGAGTGAGGAAATCCCACAGGGTGGCGTGCTCCGGCATGTAGCCTATTTTCGCTTTGGCTTTGACGAGCTTTCCCTCCTTGAACCTTCCACCGTTGAAGACCTCCTCGCCGAGAAGTTCGATCCTGCCATCCTGAGGGAAAACAAGGCCGAGGAGGCTTAATATCGTCGTGCTCTTTCCAGCGCAGTTCGGTCCAAGGAAACCGTACATCTGACCAGGCTTGACTTCAAGGTTAAGACTGTCCAAAGCCCTAACGTCCTTGTAAACCTTGACAAGATTCTCAACCACAATCATAAAATCACCTCAAATCCATCCTTCCGAACCTGAAGAGTGTCCAATCCCAGATACACAGGCCCAACTATTAAGTATGACTGGATTGTCAGCTATAGCCTGCTTGGCCTCGAGGCACTCCACGGTGTAGGTGCCGTTCTGGTGAAATGTAATTCAATGTCATTGAAAATGTAAGCCTGAGGCACATAGAAAAGATATCTCAAATGGTACTCTTTCTTAACCACCATGAGCCTCTCCTGATAGGCGGTTTTCTCCTCCGAGCTCAGCTTCATGTCTTGTCTTTGGCGAAACCGTCCACGATCTGGGGCATAACCAAGCCCGTCACGAAGGATATAATGAGGGACAGACCCAGGGCGGTGTTGGAAGAGCGCACGAAGGTGGAAATCAGCAGTCCAAGGGCTAGGAGCTGGAGCATAGCCAGAAGCACGAGCAGGTTGGAGAGAACTAAGTCCACCACGAGAGAGGCGGAGAGGGAGAGGCCGTAGTATTTCGTTATCGCGAAGGAGAGCAGGGTGGCAAAGATTATTGCCACGACTAAGGGCCTGACCCAAGAATTTGCCAAGTAGGTCCGATATCCTCCTAACGGGTTTGCTGAAGACACCCCTAACCATTCCGTTCTCAATGTCTTTACTGAAGTTGCTCCTGCAATGAGGGTATAGACCACTATGAAAATGAACGCGCTGACTGTTATATAACCTATACCGCTCAAGGGATTAGTTGCACTTTCAAGGTTGTTCCCTACTTCTCTAAAGGCCATGGCGTAGATTAGCAGAATCAAAACCAGTATCAGCCAGAACTTCTTCGTCCTCAGACTTTTCTTCAGCTCAAGCTCAAACCCCCACATTCTATCATCTCAGGTCGGCTTTTCTGAAGGTGAGCCACGAAAGGGCAAGATACACGAGCATCGGAACGACCAGCATAGCCAGATTTCCGGAGTACTCCAAAATCCTTCCCACACCCGCTGGGGGAAGCCAGCGCTTCCGGAAGAGCGCGGAGCTGAGGACGGCATACTGAACCGAGGGGGCCGGAAGGTAAAGGGCCTTCTCAGCTACTCCCGAACTGCCAAAGACGACGAGGAAGGTTATCGGGGCGACGATGCCGAGCAGGAAGGCCAGGACCAGCGAGATGAAGAGCGCTCTCCTGCCCCTGAAGAAGACAGATAGGAGGTAGCCAAGGGCCAGATACTGGAGGAGCGAGAGAATGAGCAGAGAGCCAAAGACAAGGCCGAGTTCAAGGGCCCTTCTCCCGGCGCCGAGGTGCAGGGCGTAGGCAACGATGAAAGCAATGTAGAGACCAGCGCCAATCAGCAGGGCTATGACGTCCCTCAGGAGCATTCCAAGGAAGAAGTCCCTCCGTCGGAAGGGCTTGCTGAGGAGAACTCTAACAGTTCCGTTCTCGATGGTCGAGCCTATTGAAAGCGCTCCCAATGGAAGGACCACGAGGGGTAGGAGAAAGCCGTTTAGGACCTGTATTACGGCGTTGAGAAGGCCGGGAATGCTGTAGTTAGCGTAGTACTTATCGAGGGTTCCCCTGCTCAGGAGTGCCATCAGAGCCGTAAAAGCAGCGAAAGCCACGAAGCGCCAGCTCTGAAGGCTTAACCCAAGGAAAACGCCGTAAAGCCCACGAGGGGAGAAGGAAAACCCCAGAACCGGCAGGGGTTCAGGGATTCTGAGCTCCCTCCTCCGGAACAGCTCCATCCCGGTTAGTGACAGTCC
>DQUR01000113.1 GCA_015662175.1 Thermococcus paralvinellae
AATCGAATTTGAACTCACCAAAGTTCTGGATAAACCCATTCTTTCAGCTGATTTCCCATATGAGGGAAACACTCCAATCGAAATTGCAGAGAAGGCACTTAAATACCTTGACAACTTGAGCTCTGAAGAAATTGCGCTTTTAAATCTCTTTCTAAAGGAGGGAAGTCTCAGAAAGGCGTCATATAAGCTTGGAGGGCTAAATAAGAGGTACAAAATTAGGGAAGTTTTAAGAAAAGCCTATGAAGAACTCAAGAAGAAAGGCCTAATGGAACCAAAAATTTAGTTTATTAAATTCAGCTAGCAGTTGTATCAGTGTGCGTTGAGGGTTGTGGAATTTTTAAGAGGCTTGGGGGTGGTACTAGCTTATGCCTAATAAAACTTCAATATAGTAGGATTCCGTTTTTGTTATCATGCCAGGAAAATGCAAGAAATGAAAGCCTGTTGCATACAGAACAGTTAAAAGTAAAAAAATAAGAGACAAAATTAACCCTTCCTAGGCGATGATGTAGATTGGCCTTTGGGGTATTGATGCCCGGGATCGACGAAGCTGAGCCTTTACAATAATCCAACCCCTGCAAGTATAATTTCAATCTCCTGGACAGCCCGCTCATCAAGTGGTAGGGAGGGCATCCTTGGATACCCAACATTCAAGCCGAGCATGTTCATGGCTTCCTTTATTGCACTTATCTGGTTGTGCTTTTTCACCAGAATTTCATTGAGATAATTTACCATTAACTGCAAGCGTTTAGCCCTCTCGTATTTCTTCTCAAGGAAGGCAGTGTAAAGCTCAACACACAAACGGGGGGCAACATTTGCAACCGCTATAACCGCCCCATGGGCCCCCAATATCAGTGCTGGATAAATTAAGTCGGCTGTTCCAGCTAAGATGCTCATGTCCTCACCAAGCCTCCTGACAAGCTCGCCTATCCTTCCGATTGAGCCGCTTGAATCTTTAATTCCTACTATGTTTGAATACTCATCAACCAAACGTTCAATTATCTCAATTGGAATGTTTATCCCGGTGAACTTGGGAACGTTGTAAATCAGAATTGGAGCTTCAACGCTTTGAGCTATTGCAGAATAGTGGGCAAAGAGTTCCCTTTCGTTGGGCTTGAAATAATATGGTGGTGCTATCAAAAGGGCATCAACACCGAGATTCCATGCCTCTTTTGCCAGTATTATGGTCTCCCGCGTTGAATTTTCGGTCACGCCGGCTATAACCGGTAGATTTGTATCCTCACAAACTATCCTTAGAACCCTCAGCTTTTCTTCAGAGTTCAGATATGGAAACTCACCGTTGCTCCCCAAAGTCACGAAACCGCTAACCTTGGCGTTTTCAAAATGATGAATTAGAGTCCTCAGAGCTTCCTCATTAATTTCCTCTCTCTCATCGAATGGTGTTACATGGGGAACATATATGCCTTCAATCAAACGGAACACCATCAAAAGTTGGATTTTCAGGTAATAAATTTTTTGATAAATTTTGATGAACAAGCTTTTTTAAAGCCCGATCAAATAATCGAGGTGGGACTCAACGATGAGATGTATCATAATTGGACACCTAACCCACGACATAATAATCAGGGGAAACACCAAAACCGGGAGAATTGGTGGAGGAGCTTATTATTCTGCCCTCGTTCTCTCGCCCTTCTGCGATGTGGAGGTTATAACCAAAGTTGGCAGGGACTTCCCGGAAAAATGGCTAAGAGAGCTTGAAGAAATGGGAATAAGAGTTACGGTTTTCCACTCAAGGGAAACAACAACTTACGAGCTTAGATACCTCGATAAAAACACGAGAATTCTCAGATTATTATCCAAAGCGGAGCCCTTCAAACCGGAAGAAATCCCTTATGGAAATGCCGATATGGTAATTTTAAATCCCGTAGCCAATGAGATTCCGGTTGAAATTGTGGATCAGCTAAGGGGCTTTGTATCCCTCGATGTTCAGGGATTTGTGAGGAACTTTAAAGATGGAAAAGTTGAACTCAAAAAGATTGACGCATCTTTTCTAAAAAAGGTTAAGGTTGCCCACGCCGATGTCAATGAATTTAAAATGCTTGACAATTTAAGATGTCCCGAGGTCATGTTGATTTCAAACGGCGCTGATACGGGCGATGCAATTTATAAGGAAAACAGATACCATTTTGAGCCCTTAAAGATGCCCGTTGCTGAAACTACAGGGGCTGGAGATTCATTTTTGGCCTACTTTTCATACTTCTACAGGCAGTGTTCTTTCGTTCATGCCCTAAAGAAGGCCGTATCATTCACCTCGTTCTTCCTCAGATACCGAACCCCGTTCTTTGATTTTGATGAGGCCATGGAAAACGCTAAAAATGTGAGGGTTAATAAAATATATGACCGATGAAGAAACGTCAGCACGCTGAGGGGTGATGAGATGGGACTTCTCTGAGGTGAAAGCTATGGACAGATACGTTTTACTGATTAAGTCCCCTAAAGGTTACGATATAACCCCGGTTAAGGAGGATATAAGAAAGCTCCTCCGGGATAAATATCCTGAGTTAAAGGCCGAGATTCATAGATGCATTGGATTGACGGTTGATTTAGTTATTCTTTATAGGGGTGGCATTGTTTTGATAAAACGCAGGCGTGAACCTTTCAAAGATCACTGGGCCCTGCCAGGTGGCTTTGTTGAGTACGGGGAAAGTGTGGAAGATGCAGCAATTAGGGAGGCAAGGGAAGAGACTGGGCTGGATGTGGAGTTGATAAAGCTCATCGGGGTCTACAGCGATCCGAACAGGGATCCAAGGGGACACACAGTTACGGTGGCTTTCCTGGCTAAAGGATATGGAGAGCTGAAAGGCGGGGATGATGCCGAAGAGGCCAGAGTCTTTAGCTTTGATGAGATAAAAAACCTAAAGCTGGCCTTTGACCATGCAAAGATAGTGGAAGATGCTTTAGGGATTTTAAGGGGGTGAGGACATGATCGACTCTGTAAAGTTTGGTGAGATTACTGTTGAAGGGAGGAAATACTTCCATGACATCGTTATCTATCCCTCCGGAAAGGTTGAGCGCAGAAAAAAAGAGATTTCAAAGAGAAAACATGGCACGAGCCATAAGTTTGATCCAGAAGAGCTGAGGGAGTATCTCAAGGAAGATTTTGACGTTTTAATTGTGGGAACTGGGATTTATGGGGCTTTGAAACTACTTCCAGATGCTAGGGAGATTGTTAGGGACAAAGAGATCATTGAAAAGCCAACACCAGAGGCGATAAGGCTTTTCAACGAATTGAGGAAAGATAAGAAGGTACTGGGAGTTTTCCACATTACATGTTAAATTAACGGATCAGTCCTGCGATTACAATGGGGATTTCATTCGATATCAATCATCGCAAGTCCTAAATACCTCAAGGGACATTTTTTCAACTATGAAAATCCTCCTTGTCACCGGCAGACTGGCAGAGCCTCTGGTGAGGAAATATGGCAAAGGATGTGATGTGTTTGTAGCTCCAGTTAGCGTGGCCGCGTTTCTCACTCCAAAGCTGATAGTCCATTACCTGAAAAAGGCCTGCATAAGCAGTGAAGACTATGACTTAATCCTCATTCCAGGACTGGTTAGGGGCTCGGCCCAGGAAATTGAAGATGAGATCGGCATTCCTGCATTTAAGGGTCCTCGCTATGCATTTGACCTGCCTCAAATCCTTGAGGCTTTAAAACAGGGCTTCAAGCTCAGTAAGGAAGTTCCGGCCGATGATCTGTTTCAGAGGGATGCGCTTAAAAGGGTTGAGGACATCAAGAATAAGACACGAAACAGGACATACATTGAAAAAGCCCTCAAAAAGCCCCACAACTTTCTCATCGGCGATCTTCCGGTTGGCTTTGACTTTCCCCACAGAATACTGGCGGAGATAGTTGATGCTCCTGAGCTGGACATTGATGAAATAGTGAGCAGGGCTGTTTATTATCTCAACAGCGGGGCTGACATCATAGATATGGGCATGGTGAGCGGTGAAACCAATCTGGATTTCATTGAGGTAATCCCGGAAATTGGAGAAATTCTGGGGGAAAGGGGGTATAACGTTCCAATAAGCTTTGATTCCCTGAACACGAGGGAGATTGAGAAAGCCCTGAAGTACGCTGATTTATTCTTGAGCATCGATGAAAGCAACTTGGAGGCCCTTGTTACCGGGAAGCCGGTGGTTTTAATTCCAACGAACCAGGTGGAGGCATTTTTTCCCAAATCTCCACAGGAAAGGGTTGAATTTCTGGAAAAGCTCAAAGAAAAAGCCCTTGATCTGGGTTATAAACGAATCATTCCAGACCTGATTCTGGAGCATATTCCTCATCTGGCTCGTTCAATAACGGCCTTTCAGCTCTACCGTGAGAGAAACCCCGATGATGTGCTCTTAGCTGGCGTAGGAAATGTGGTCGAGCTGATCGATGCTGATAGCGTTGGGATAAACGCGGTTATGGCCGGTTTCGCTAAAGAGCTAAAGATTTCCCTGCTTTTAACCACGGAGGTCAGTCCAAAGTGCAGAGGCTCAGTTAAAGAGCTAAGGAGAGCCCTGGACATGATGCTCTTTGACATGCCGAAAGATTTGGGTTTTGATCTGCTGATTTTGAAGGAGAAGAGAAGCGCAAAGGTCAGGCATGAGGTTAGATCCCCCATAGTTGAAGCCAGGGAAAAGGGGGTTGAGCTCGAGGACATCTACTTTAGAATTTTCATCAGAGAAAACAAAATCTGGGTGATGGCCCACAGGGGAACGAAGCAAATTTTGACGATAGTCGGAGATGAGCCAAATGCAATAATCGATACAATCCTGGAGCATTTCCAGATATCACCGAGACATGCCTTCTACCTTGGCAGGGAACTTGAAAGGGCTAAAACCGCTTTAAAGCTGAA
>DQUR01000100.1 GCA_015662175.1 Thermococcus paralvinellae
ATGGAGAACGAAATCCCAGCCCCAAAAGACGGCATCGTAAAGAAAATCCTCATAAAAGAAGGCGACACAGTAAACACAGGACAACCACTAATAGAGATTGCCTAATTTGTTAAGTGAAAACTTGCATACTACAAAAAGAAATGGGGCTATAATTTTATAAGATAATTGGAAATATTTTTCAAATTTTTGCCATTTTTATTCAAATTTTGGTACAATCCTCTAATCTTTTAAACATTTAAATGATAAAATCTTCCAGAAGTTTTTGCAATTTATTCAAAAAATTCTCAAAAACCCTTATATACCCAATGTTCAAAAAGTGAAAAATGAAAAATTTTGTGCATGGGGGCGCTGAAAATGAATTCAACAGTCATTATTTTGGTTGCCGCTTTGACATATGCGGGAATGTACATGCTGTATGGAAAAGCCCTTCAGAACAAGGTCGTTAAGGCGGATCCAAACAGGCCCACCCCTGCCCACAAACTCTACGATGGCGTTGACTATGTTCCAGCCCATCCAGTGGTTCTCTACGGGCACCACTTTGCTTCAATAGCTGGTGCGGGTCCAATAGTTGGTCCGGCAGTGGCAATGGCATGGGGATGGCTTCCGTCACTGCTATGGGTCTGGTTCGGAAACGTCTTTATCGGGGCAGTTCACGACTATCTGGCACTGATGTCATCCGTTAGATACGATGGTAAGTCAATACAGTGGGTTGCCGGCAAATTGATGAGCAAGAGAACCAGCATGGCCTTTGAGCTTTACGTCTGGTTCGCTCTGGTGCTTGTAATAGCGGCATTCGCATCTGTCATCTCAGGAATTTTTGTTGGAACTCCCGAGGCAGCAACTGCATCACTGTTATTCCTGATAGATGCAGTGATCCTTGGATACCTGCTGTACAAGGTGAGGATTAACTTCTACGCTGGAACAATGATTGGTCTCATATTCCTCGTGTTTGCAATATGGCTTGGATTTAAATTCCCGCTCGTTGCAGACAAGCACACATGGATGATTGTCTTGGGCATCTACATCATCATAGCTTCATCGCTACCGGTATGGGTTCTTCTACAACCAAGAGACTACCTCAATGCATACATTCTCTGGTTCGGACTGCTCCTTGGCGGTGTTGCCTTCATAGTCGTGGGGCTCAAGGGTGCTGGAACATTCACCGCACCAGCATTTACAACATGGTCAGCCAACGTTGTCGGTGGAAAACCATCACCCTTCTGGCCAACCGTCCCATTGGTAATTGCATGTGGTGCGTTGAGTGGATTCCACTCAATAGTTGGCTCTGGAACCACATCAAAGCAGTTGGACAATGAACTTCACGGATTGCTCGTGGGATACGGCGGAATGTTTACAGAGGGCTTCCTTTCGACAATTGTCATCACATCAATTGCAGTCTATGGCCTAAAAGTGTTCCAAGCAATGGACATACCGGTTGACATCAGCAACTGGGGTTCCCAATATGCGATCCAGGTTGTAAAGCACAAAATAAAGGTAGGAATATTTGCAAAGAGCTACGCTTACGGACTTGAAGATGCATTTGGAATTCCATTCAAGACTGGTGCAGTGTTTGCAAGTCTCTGGGTCTCGGCTTTCGCGCTCACAACACTGGATACAGCCACAAGACTTGGAAGGTTCGCTTGGCAAGAAATCATGGACATAATTCACGGACCGGAAATCCTTAAGAACAAGTGGATTGCATCAATAATCCTTGTCATATTTGGTATCTACATGGCCTGGGGTGGGAGCTGGCTTATCATCTGGCCAGCATTCAGCGGTATGAACCAGATGCTGGCAAGCATTGCGATGATGACAGCTTCCCTGTGGGTTGCAAAGGTTCAGAGACCAGAAGGAGCGTGGAAGTGGGCAGTGATAATCCCGGCGCTCTTCCTGTGGATCACTGTAACGGTGGCACTCATCTGGTTCCTCATCGTCGTCAAGCCCGGAATCTGGGTGCGCATCATTACCGTTATTGGCCTGCTCCTCAACCTGCTCCTTGTTATCGACTGGTACGCTGCTTGGAAGAGGCCTGCCGAGGAGTACGCAGCCGCCTGAGTTTTCTCATCCTTTTTATCTTTTTTGGGGTGATATAATGGTAAAAATTCTGGAGGATATTGGGCATTTCATTAAAGGTTTTCTCAGCGCATTTAAACAGCAATCAACCGAATATCTTGAGTTTGAAGAAAGGGAGCTGGAAAACGTTTTCACACTGCTTCTCATGGGTTCATTTGTAGGGATTCCCTCTCCCCCCACCACCCTCGTTATGCGGTTAATGCCCCACATGGTCAGGGAGATATACGTTATGCAACAGAGGGTCGTTGATATGGATGATATATTCGGTGAAATCTCCGCGCTCTTTGAAATCACATGAAGGTGATAAAATGAGAGAATACCTTCTACCAAAAGATGGGTTCAGGGTTCTCTTTTTTATAGGGAAAGGGGGTGTTGGGAAAACCACGAGCGCTGCTGCTACATCAATAGCTCTCTCAAAAAGGGGATATAAAACACTGGTAGTTTCCATAGATCCTGCCCATAACCTCGGGGATGTTCTCATGGTGAAATTAAGTGATAAACCACGGAAAATATTAGAGAACCTCTATGCAATGGAGCTTGACATGGAAGGGCTCATTCAAGGCTATTTGAAACACCTTGAAAAAAACTTAAAGCACATGTATAGGTATTTAACTGTAATAAACCTGGAGAAATACTTCGAAATCCTGAGGTTTTCTCCCGGCATTGAGGAGTATGCAACGCTTGAGGCAATTAGGGAGATTTTAATGGATGGGGAAAAATGGGATGTAATTGTTTTCGACACGCCCCCAACTGGACTGACTTTAAGGGTTCTTGCTTTGCCGAGGATATCTCTGATATGGACCGACAGGTTGATTGAGATAAGGAGGAAAATCCTTGAAAGAAGGAAAGCCATAGAGAAAATACATGGAGAAAGAAAGTTCATTGTTAAGGGGCGGGAGTATAAGCTGCCAAGCGACGAGAAAGAGGATTCGGTAATGAAGGAGCTCAAAAAATATAGGGAAGAGATTGAATTCGTGCACAAAGTAATAACCAATCCCGAGAAAACCACGGTCGTGGCGGTGATGAATCCGGAAATGCTGCCACTCCATGAGACAGAGAGAGCCTATGAGAGTTTAAATAAGTTCAAAATACCATTCAGGCTCATTATCATAAACAAGGTACTTGAGCTTGAGGAAGTTCCCCCAAAACTTAAGGTTAAAATCGAGGCTCAAAAGAGAGTTCTCGAGCTTGCAAAAAGCAAATTTAAAGGAATAGATTTAGTTAAGATTCCAATGTTCGAGGAGGAACCAAGAGGTTTGGAATGGCTCGAAAGGATAGGGGGAATAATAGTTGGAACTTGACAGCATATATGAGCTTCTCAAAACGGTTAAAGAACCAATTAGTGAGGAGGATATAGTTAAGCTCGGGATAGTTGCCAGAATAGTCAAGGACAACAACAGGATAATAATCTACCTTGATCTGGCACGAAGAGCTCCAAAAAGTCCCTTTGAAATGGCGGTTATCTGGACCGTCCATGCAAAGATTGTTAGGGAAATAGTAAAAGTTTTAGAGGGTAAGGTTCCTGAATTTGAGATAATTGATAACATGACCCTTCAGAGGTATTATCCAATCGAGGAGGTTTAAACATGGACATAAAGGTTTCACCGGGGGTGTTAATGGTTATTATGGTTCTGGCAGGGGTGGCATCAATCCAGTTCTTCAAAGGGCGAAGGTTAAACCTAATGCTGATGCAGCATTATTTAAGGGCGATTGAGGAGGTAATAAAGCCCAAAGACAAAGAGTATGTATGGCTTGGGGGATACATTGGGTTCAGGGCATACTACAAGGTTAACGAAGGCAACATAGACAAGTTTGAATACACGTTAACCCTGTTACCAAGGCAGAGTATATTCTACATGCCCATCTCAAAGATGATAAGCAGGCATGACAAACTCTACATAGTTGTAAGACCATATTCGCAGATAAAAAGAGAGGCACACTTGATTCAGAAACGTTACTACCGTATAAGACCAAAAATTGAGGATGAAGAGCTTCTTCAAAGGGACTTCATTGAGGTCAATGGAAAACAGTATGAGGCCTTATTTGAAAAACAAAGGGATGTTGAGCTGCTTAGAGAGTTTCTCCAGGGCTTTTCAAAGCCGGAAAATGTTAAGCATGTCGCATTAACTCCAAAGACCAATGTATTCTACATTCTCATGAAGCCGGAACCAGAAACAATTCAAGATGATATTAAACACGTTGTCAGGTTTACCAACGAAAAGCTGAGAGAAAGTCCATTTGAGAGCTAAATCCCTTTTCATGTTATCATAACATAGAAGTACCTGTCAAGGGAAGAGTGAACCCTCTGATAGTGCTTCTCCAAAACTTCAAACCCTATTTTTTCGGCAACTTTTTCAGCATTAAACTCGGCGGGAAAGGCGATACTTAAATGGCCATCAAGGACTTCATAGATACTCATTAATGCTTTTTCATAAAGTTCCTCCCTCTTTCTTCCGGCCAAAGTTGCTGAGGAACCGTAGGGAGGGTCAGTTGCCACCGCTTCAAAAGTCTTGTCAGGGAAGATTTCCCTGAGCTTGGTTGCATCCCCCTGCTTTAGGACGTAATCCCTAATCCTAAAATACTCGAGGTTTATCCTTGCCCCATCAACCATGTCCTTACGCAAATCAACACCATAAACCTTCAGGCCCATTAATCCAGCCTCTATTAGGATCCCACCGGTGCCCATGAAGGGATCGAGAACTTCCTTTCTTGCCCTTGCCAAATTTACCATGGCCCTTGCGATCCTTGGGGGCAGGGCGATCGGCTTATAAAAGGGTCTTTTATGTGCTTTCCTCTCATCAAAGGATTTTGCTTTGAAAGCTCTAACCCTAACACCAACCCACAGCTTTCTCCCACAGTAAACCCTCACGAGGGTGTTAGGATTGGATAAATTTACCTTGAATCCCTGTTTGTAAATTATTGCACCGAGTTTCTTTTCGAGATTCTTAACATCATGGGCACAATTTCTCATGACTTCCCTGTCGACCTTGAATGTCCCAGTTATGTATTCACCCCAATCAATGCTTTCCGCTTTGGCATAAAGTTCTTTAACGCTCTCTGCTGAAAAAAGCAAAATTCCATACTCGTGGGCCATTCCAAGTCTATCCAAAAACGGAAATGCCTTCTCATTACCTTTAACTGCCAGAAACAGATGATCGTTTTCAACAATTTTAAACCCTTTATCCGCGAGCTCAAGGAGTGCTTTAACTTCACCTTTAGCCAAGCCGGGTAAATTTCCAAGGATTTCCACGTAGAGCATAATGAAAGTTTAGGAAGGCTGTTTTAAATCTTTGCTTACATCGCAAATTTAGGCTGGAAGAGCTATGTATCTGAAAACGGGCTCAGAGGGTGTTCACGTCATCACAAATCAGCATGCTTGCTATTCGTCATCGCCTGCTCCTATTATTTCCACCTGTTTTTAAGGTTTTAGGCAAATTTTTTAATTTTATTATGGGATTTCTAATCATATAATCACATCGCCAACGGTGGTTGAAATGATTCGTGCATCTAAACGGGCCATGAATGTTGAATATGCAATTAGAGATGTTGTTCTACCAGCCAGGGAACTTGAAAAACAGGGGGTAAAGATAATCAAGCTTAATATTGGTGATCCCGTTAAGTTCGACTTTCAGCCACCCCAACACATGAAGGAAGCGTATTGTAGGGCAATTATGGAAGGACACAACTACTATGGAGATAGCGAGGGGGATGTTGAGCTCAGGAAGGCAATAGTGGAGAGGGAGAAGAAGAAAAATGGTGTTGACATAACTGTGGATGATGTGATGGTAACAGCGGCGGTTACGGAGGCATTACAGTTCATCTTTGGTGCTATAGTTGAGCCGGGTGATGAGATACTCATTCCAGGACCAAGTTATCCACCGTATGTGGCACTTGTAAAGTTTTATGGGGGAATTCCAAAAGCTTATCTTGGAATTGAGGAAGAAAGCTGGCAGCCGGATATGGATGATATGAGGAAGAAGATAGGCGAAAAGACAAAGGCCATAGCCGTTATAAATCCAAATAACCCAACTGGAGCCTTGTATGGCAAAAAAACGCTCAAAGAAATTCTTGATTTAGCGGGAGAATGTGATATCCCAGTTATCAGCGATGAAATCTACGATTTAATGACCTATGAAGGAAAGCACGTTTCTCCAGGCTCGTTGACAAAGGATGTCCCTGTAATTGTGATGAACGGTCTCTCAAAGGTATATTTCGCAACAGGATGGAGATTGGGCTACATGTATTTCGTTGACCCAGAGAACAAGCTTGCCGAAGTAAGGGAAGCAATCGGAAAGCTTGCAAGGGTAAGGCTCTGCCCAAACACACCGGCACAGAAGGCTGCAATTGCGGGTCTCACCGGCCCTATGGATTACCTTGATGAGTACATGAAAAAGCTCAAAGAGAGGAGGAACTACATCTACAAGAGGCTAAATGAAATTCCCGGCTTGAGTGCCCAAAAGCCAGAAGGAGCGTTCTATATCTTCCCGCGCATTGAGGAAAAGAGCAAGTGGAATAGTGATAAGGAATTCGTGCTGGATGTCCTAAGAAATGCATACATCTTGGTGGTCCACGGCTCAGGATTTGGAGAAGGCGGTGAATGGCACTTCAGGGCTGTTTTCCTACCGCCGGTCGAGATCCTCGAGCAAGCTATGAATAACTTGGAAAAATTCATGAGAGAGAGGCTTGGTTGACTTTTCTTCTTTTTGGTCTTTTTTAAGCAGGATTCAAGACAAAAGGAGCGAAAAGGAACATTATTTTTCCAAAATTTTCACCTTCAGCCCGTATTCCTTAAATTGCTCAAAGCTTTTATCGCATGTAACAAGCTCTGCATTGTGAGCTATGGCCGTTGAGGCTATTAGGAGGTCTTTGGTTGGGGGCATTAACCCTTTGGACATTAAGTCTCTGAATATTTCTCCCGCAATCTCAGCGCTTGATCTGTCAAAGTCTACCACCGGCATCTTTTCAAGTGCGAGTCTCTGACGAGGTTTCAGCTTTCCACAGAAGAGTTCAAAGAGCACTATTGACGGGAGGGCATATTCAGCATCCACAGGAAGTTGTGCAGAGACCTTTGAGTTCCCTTTGAAGAGTTCAATTATGACACTGGTGTCCAAGAGTTTATCCATTCCTCAACCTCCCTCATTTCCTTCTCGAATTCCTTGGCCTCTTCCTCAGTCATTGTCCCAAAAGCAATCATAAGGATATCAAAATTGCCCTTCTTTTTCTTACCAATTAGCTCTCTCAATATTTCAGAAAAGCTCTTTTTACCCTTCATCCTAACAAGCTCATAGTAAACATCATCAGCTATTGTTATCGTTTTTCCCATAGGATCACCATTTCATGTATGCATGCATGATATTTAAAGGTTTCTCAATGAAGCCTATTAAGCAGTTGATTCTTGCAACTGCACACTATAGTTCAATAAAGGTTTGATAACTTACAAGATTGATGTGGAGAGAGACTTTATCTATTGTAGTTAAAGCCCGAACATAGAGGTAGAGGTCATTGAAAAAGGCTTTTGGAGTTTGCAGTAGCATTGGGGGAAGAAGGCTCATCTCAAGAAAGGACAACGAATACGCCAATAGTCTATACAGAAAGCTGAACTTCAAACCAATGAAAGAAGAGATTGGTACAATTTACTGGAAGCTCAGCCCCCAGAAACCACCGGAATGACCTCTACATAGTCACCATCTTTAATAGGATCATCCTCTAAAGCGACCTTCCCGTTCACCTTTGCTATTGCACTCTCCGTATTAAATCCAACAGCTCTCAAAACGTCAGCGACTTTCATACCATTCTGCCACTCAATTTTCTTCTCAATTTTTCTTCCGATGACCTTAACCCTTATCATCGCCACCACCAGATGAGTGTTAGGGTTTGGTTTATAAATTTCTTGGGAAAACTTCTGGGACTTTCCAAATACCGAAAGTTTTTTAATTTACGGCCTTCATCTTAGTGAATGAGCGGGGGTGCCCGAGCCTGGCCAAAGGGGGCGGACTTAAGATCCGCTGCCGGAGGGCTGCGCGGGTTCGAATCCCGTCCCCCGCACCACAAGCTTTTTTCTCACATAATGAAAAGTTTAATGGTAAAGTTTAAAAAGAAGAGCCCATAACTGTGCATGGTCAAGATCATGGAGGGATTATTATGGCGAGGTTTCCGGAAGCAGAGGCCAGGATATTTAGGAAGTACATTTGTATGAGGTGTGGAGCAACCAATCCATGGAAAGCTGAAAAGTGCAGGAAATGCGGATACAAAGGGCTAAGACCAAAAGCTAGGGAGCCAAGGGGAGGAGTTGGACGTTAGCTTTTGAGCTTCTCCAAAATATTTTCTATAAAGTTTATTCCTTCTTCTAAGAGTTTTCTGCCTTTTTCTGTAAGACCATAGTACTTTCTTGATGGCTTCCCGGTTTCACTTTCCTGCCATTTTGATGTAACGTATCCGTCCTTTTCAAGCTTGTAGAGAACAACATAGCTACTTACCGTTGCAGGTTCAAATCCGAATTTTTCCCTTATCTTGCTTTTTAACTCGTATGCATACATTGGCCTTTCTTTCAGGAGGCTCAAAATGTATATCCACAGGACTTCTTTCGTCATCTTTTCCCTCAACCTGTCCATTGGATCGGTCATGGGTACCACCCATAATGATACATAATTGTCCCAAATCCAACTTTCATGCTTTATAAGTATTCCCTTTTATGCCCTTTAAACATTTCGCGTTTATAAAACAATGTAAAAGTATTTAACCCCCAACCGTGTAGATTTTGGTAGGTGGACTAAGATGGATGTGAATTTTAGTGGAATGATTGGAGACATTGGGGTTGGAGGAGTGGTTGGATTCATAACAGGCTATGCACTAAAAAAATTCATCAAGCTTGTGCTAGCCCTGATTGGAGCATACGTGCTTAGCTTATTCTGGCTCCAGCAGAAAGGAGTGATAACCATAAACACCGATGCCCTATTCAATCTCACAGAGAGCGCGGCAACTCAAACGCTAAGTCTGGCAGATAAAATTATAGGGATTCTCCCCGGCGGGGGAGCATTTGTGATTGGGTTTTATCTGGGATTCCACAAAGGTTAAATCCTCTGTCTCTAATTTTATTCCATGAGCTATGAAAGGAGAATTCTGATAAGACATTCAATCGCAAGCATAATAGCCTTGGCCTTGTTTGGAATAAGCCGATTCCTTTACAGCATAATAATTTCAAGGAAATTTGGGGTGGAAGTTTTAGGCTCTGCAAATTCTCTGATTTCTCAGGCGTTTCTCATAGCCATGCCGCTGGGTTTTTTTGCGGTGGCACTGGGTAAGTACTCGTCAGAATTCCTTGCAAGAGAAGATTTTGAAAAAATAAAGTCAATGGTATCAGTTTCATTCTCATTTCCCCTAATCGGAATTTTACTTGCCCCACTAAACGTATATCTGGCTGTTCTCTCAGTCCTCAGGGCTATTCAGCTCACATTTAGGAGTTTCATCTATGGGATTCACAAAGGTGAAGTTTATTCATATGCGATGATAATAGGTTTCATACCTCTCTTTCTCAGCTTTTACCTCGATGATCCCTTTTTACCCTACATATCTCTGCTTTCTACAATAGCGTTTTTCTCCTTTGGGTATCTCATCAAAAATGATCTCTTTGGAAAGCCCAGAAGGGAAGAGTTCTATCTTTTACTCCGATACTCATCTTTTGCATTCCTCGGAACTTTGTCTGGAGTATTTTTAGTGCAGGGGCCTTACTTTCTAAGTGAAAAGCTTGGAAGTGCACTAATTGCTGGAAGAGTCTCAGCGTCTTTGTCCGCGGCGTTTTTGCTGACTTATTTGCCTCAGGTGTTGCAATCCGCAATCATGCCAATCTACTCATACAAATATGGTAGGGCGGACTTAAATTACGTAAAGTTGCTTGCAGAAAAAACTACAGAACTTCTGTCTCTTTTTACCGCTTTTGTTGTTTTTATTCTTTTGTTAATCGGAAAGGAAGTAATTTCGTTTCTTTTCGGTTTTAATCTTGGAGAGGAATTCTATATTGCCCTGATTGCAGTTGAAATTTACATAGCTTACAATCCAAGTATTGTTGCCCTGAATTCCACGAAATACGTGAAAGAGGGCAGTCTTATATCAATTTTAGGGGCTCTAATAGCGTTGATTGCCTGGATACCGTCCATTAAAAAATTCAGTGAATATGGGACAATGGTGGGATTGTTAATTGGATACATGGCAATATTGGTAGGCACAGCATATACCAGTCACAAGAAGCTAAAAATATCGCCCAAATCATACAAACCGTTGTTGTTTGCAATCCCACTCCAGCTACTGGTCTTCATTTCAAAAACGATGTTGTTTGCTGGGATTTTGCTCTATGGGTTAGCCATGAAGGAGGAAATAACAGAGAGCATTAAAGCTTTCCATGGTAAAGGATTCTGATTAGCTCATTGGGGAGACCTTCCTTCTTTATCCTCTCCTCGATTATCTTCTTGTCATACTCAACTTCGATGAATTTCACATGGAGTGTATCAACATCAATGAGAGCAAACGTAGCTTTATGACCCTTTCCCGGAGGAAATCCCACACTTCCCGGACAGACTACCCTTCCGTATCTTGTCATAGCATTCACGGGCATCTTTGGAGATGCTACTAGGAGTATCTCATAGTCCTTTACAGGCCTCATTATTGCTTCGTAATATGAAGTTGGCTGTTCTGGAAGGACTATTCCTCCAAATGGGTTCAATGGACTTCCATAAACACCAAATATTTCATTGCTTCCAATTTTATCAACAAGGTAAATTGGTAAATCCCGTATGAATTCCCTGCCATCATGTCCGAGCTTTTCCCATGTATATTTTAGAGCAGCTTTAACGTGTTTTGGAAGACTGATCCTATCAATATAATCTGGTCCATCAGCATGGGGATCACTCATAGCAATTATTTGGTCAAATTCACCACGAATCGTCTTGACCCTGTTATTTCTAACCAGATCATCCAAGGTATCCAGAACCTCCTTTGGATACGGGAACAATCCTACAATATTTCCAAGAATGTAATATTTTTCAATCTCATAGCCCTCCTCTTTAAGTTCTTCAACTCTTCCAAGTGCTTTAACTAAAGCGGGGAAATTTCCGTTTATGTTTGCCAATACCGCTAAATACGTCATTTTAATCCCTCCTTTTTCTAACTTTATTTTACTAAATGGGATATTTAAATGTTTCGTAGAAAAGAGAACTTAACGACGGAAGAGCAAAAATCTCTTCTTTCTGTTCTTCTCTTTTGCGATGCTCATTATGTAAAGCATGAGTGCATCTTCAATCACTGCCCTCACCTCCTTGTATTTTTGTTGCTGATACCCTCAGAATTTTCTGCTTTTATCCACACATTTACTGGTTCCAGAGAATTCTGGGATTTTAGTTTTAGTTAGTTTTTGTTAATTTATAAAATTCCCGCCAATATTTCGTGTCCTTAGTGTATATGGATAACCAGGAAGAGTTGGTTGGCAATTTGAGAGAAGATCCTGGCGGACCGGCGGGGATTCGAACCCCGGACCTGCGGCTTAGGAGGCCGCCGCCCTGTCCTGGCTAGGCTACCGGTCCTTAAACCCGATATGAGGTGAAGGAGAAGGATATTTAAACTTTGCGGTAGATTTTTGGAGGGTGAAAATAAATGATAGATGAACTCGACAGGAAGATACTTTCGTTACTGCAAAAAGATGCACGCTTGTCTTACAGGGAAATTGCTAAGGAGCTTGATGTGGCGGTTGGCACCGTCTACAACAGGTTGAGAAAACTTGAAGAGGAGGGCGTATTAAAGGGATTTTACCCAAAGTTAGATTATGAAAAACTTGGTTATGAACTGACAGCCATCATAGGAATTAGAGCCCAAGGAAAGAGGATTATTCAAATTGAGCGGGAAATCGCTAAAGACGATCATGTTTTATGTGTTTATGATGTCACTGGGGAGTATGACATAATAGTTATTGCGAAATTCAAGGGAAGGGAGGATATGAACAGATTCGTAAAGAAGGTTCTGGCAATTGATGGAGTTGAAAAAACGAACACACATGTTGCCATGGACATAGTAAAGGAGGACTTTATCCTAAAGGTTTAGATACTTGTCAATGAATCGTTTTGCCGCCTCATCAAGTTTTTCAGCTAGTAACTCAACTTTCCTTCCATTGACCATGCCTTCAAAAATCACGGGCTCCTTTGGAAGTACATTTTCAAGTACTTTAAATTCCTCGTTCTGTTCAACGACGTTATTCCTTACCTTAATGAACTCTTCAAAAGTTGCACGTCTTATAATGTCCTTACAATTACTATCTCTGCTCTACATTCTTCCTCGGAACAATAAAATGAAAATCTCTCCCCAATGTTTGCATCGACAATCAAGCTTTTACCCTCCGCGTTATAAATCAAAAACCTTCCCATTCTAAGACTTTCCCGAGTTTTTTACTTTCCTTTTTATCACAAATTCACAGTATGCATCTCCTTTAACCTCACATTTGATTTCATGACCCTCCCATTCCCCTCCCTCAATTTCTTCGATTATTTGAGCAAGAAAACCAGCATAATTGAGATGAACTTGGGTACCAAAATTCGGTATCCTTGGGAATAGATTCCTTCCTTTTATAACTATCACGTCATTAGAAAATTGAAGAATCTCCAGTATCCCTCCACCACTGATCTTGGTTTCATTGAATATCTTCTCTAAGACCTCTTTAAGGGTTTTATAAACTTTTATGTACATCCTTCCAACTCCTTGGGACTCTTTTCTTCCCCAGAAGTACAAGAACTTTTTGGCTTCTTCCTCTCCAAAGTATTCAAAAAGGCTTTCAATAAGTGTTGCTTCACTCCTTTCCCCAATAATCTGAATCCTTTCATTTCCGGCCCACAGCATACCATCCTCATCTAAAAATAAGGACTCCTTTAACATTTCCACGGTTTTATAATGCTCTTCATAAGGTTGAATGCCCCTCTCTGTTTTCACATAAGTGAAGTATGTCACGGGACCTAAAGGGTGG
>DQUR01000070.1 GCA_015662175.1 Thermococcus paralvinellae
AAGTTTTAGGAGGGTATACGCTTTGAAGTTTGGAAAGATACTAACGGGAATTATGGCTGGAGCAATAGCAGGTGTTGGAGTATTTACAATTTGGCCATCGATGCTGAACATAATTCCCTGGTTTGGAGGATTTATAGCGGCGGGCATTATAATTACAACAGCCTTTTTATTAAACCACTACGTTTCAGCCTTTCCCAATGAAGAAAAGACTGCTTGGGTGGACATGGCACTCTCAATATGGCTCTCAGCTCTACTCGGTGGAATAGTTGGTTATTCCGTACAAGCTGGTGGAATAGTTAGAGTCGCTAATGGTATCTTTAATGGAGCAAACATACTTGGGGCAATTCCAACTATTGTTCTGGAAATAATTGGGGCAAGTATTGGAGGTTATTTAATAGTAGCATTTGAAAGAAGTCAAAAGGAGGGAGGACAGTGAGTTGGACTCTCGGGCATGTTCTAACAACACTATTCGGGGCGGCAATGTTCCCATTCCTAATCGGAACTATCTGGGGAAAGCTTGTTGAGGAAGGAAAATCAGGAGGAGCAATATGTGCAGGTTTCTGGATTGTTGGCACAGTTTGGCTCATGAACCATGGAATTGGGCTTATATATCAGCCTCAGATGGCAAACAATGGACCTTGGTCAGACATGGCCCTCACAGCCTTCTGGGGACTGTTCTTCGCCGACATACTTCGTGGTAAGAAGATAAATTGGGCTGCACTTGGGGCAGGAATCCTAGGTGGAATATTGGGCGGTTTAGTCCTCGCAGTATTAGCTCCAGCAATTTGATTTTGCCCTTTAGTGTTTTTTTGGAGATGGGGGCTTAGAAAATGGTTGAGTTAGAAGGAAAATATGTTTTGGCCTTGGATGAGGGGACAACAAGTGCCAGAGCCATAGTTTTTGACAGGCTGAGTAATATTAAAGGTGTCGGACAATATGAGTTTACACAGTACTACCCAAAACCTGGATGGGTAGAGCACAATCCGGATGAGATCTGGGATGCCCAGATGAGGGCACTTAGGACTGCACTTGAAAAGGCCAAGATTGAACCAAAAGATATCGCAGCTATTGGTATTACCAATCAAAGGGAAACCACCATCATTTGGGATAAAAAAACTGAGAAACCGGTTTATAATGCAATTGTATGGCAGTGCAGGAGAACGGCTGAGATAGTTGACGAACTAAGGAAAAACCATTACGATACAATAAAAGAGAAAACGGGATTAGTCCCGGACTCCTACTTTTCAGGCCCAAAGATTAAATGGCTCCTTGATAACGTGCCAGGGCTAAAGGAGAAGGCCGAAAAGGGAGAAGTTCTCTTTGGGACAATAGATACCTTCTTGATCTGGAAACTCAGTGGTGGGAAGGTTCATGTTGTTGACTATTCAAATGCCTCTCGTACAATGATATTCAACATTCACAAGCTTGACTGGGATGATGAGCTTTTAGACATCTTGGGAATTCCAAGGGCAATCCTTCCAGAGCCAAAACCCTCAAGTGAAATCTATGGTTACACTGATCCAAAAGTTTTTGGTGCCGAGGTTCCAATCTCGGGTGATGCCGGTGACCAGCAAGCCGCGTTATTTGGGCAAGCGTGCTACAGACCAGGTATGGTTAAGAATACCTATGGAACAGGCAACTTCATGCTCATGAATACCGGAGAAAAACCCTATAAATCAGAGGGGCTACTAACAACAATCGCCTGGGGACTGAATGGGAAGGTGGAGTATGCACTGGAGGGGAGTATATTTATCACCGGTGCAGCGGTGCAATGGCTTAGAGATTCCCTCAAAATAATTGAGGTCTCAGCAGAGGTTGAACCATTGGCAGCTTCACTCGCGAGCAATGAGGGAGTTTACTTTGTTCCAGCATTCGTTGGGTTAGGGGCTCCATATTGGGATCAATATGCGAGGGGATTGATAATTGGCATTACAAGGGGAACCCGGAGGGCACACTTTGCAAGGGCAGTTTTGGAGTCAATTGCATACCTAACAAAAGACGTCTTAATTGAAATGGAGAAGGACAGTGGTATTAAAGTTAAAGAACTCAGGGTTGACGGTGGTGCTACAAAGAACGACTTCCTAATGCAGTTCCAAGCGGATATCTTAGGAACGAAGGTTATAAGACCAGTTATCCAAGAGACAACTGCATTGGGTGCTGCTTATTTAGCGGGATTGGCAGTAGATTACTGGAAAGACCAAGAGGAAATTGAAAAGATGTGGAGGATGGAGAGAGAGTTTGATCCCCAAATGGACGAAGAAACCAGAGAAAAGCTTTATGCTGGATGGAAGGAAGCCGTCAAGAGGTCACTGGGATGGGCAAAGGTTCTAAAGGATCTTGGATTATACTAATGCTTTTTCCTTTTGTTCCCCAACTTATCGTATTAAGGTTTTTATTCTTCATTACAGAAAATTTAGTGAGTCAAGGGGGCAAACAATATGAAAGTAGTTATTGTTGGTGCAGGGATTATTGGAGCTTCAATAGCCAGGGTGTTAAGTCAGTACGAGGGATTGGAAGTGCACTTGCTTGAAAAATGTCCCGATGTGGGAATGGGGGTTAGTAAAGCGAACACGGCAATAATACATCCGGGCCATGAAGATGATCCAAATAAATACCCGCTGAGAGCAAAGTTATGTGTAAGGGGCAACCGATTGTGGCACCAATGGGCAAAAGAACTGGAAATTCCGGTAAAATGGCCTGGAGAGCTTATGGTGGCAATTGAAGAAGAGGATCTAAAGACGGCGGAGCATTATTTGGAACTGGCCCAAAAAAATGGCGTGCCTGGGGCAAGAATAATCTATAGGGAAGAGCTCAGCAAAATTGAGCCTAACGTCAACCCCGATGCAGCGGGTGCCTTATGGGCCCCAACCGCTGGTCAAATAGCCCCATGGGAAGCAGTTATAGCCTTGGTCGAAAATGCGGTCGAAAATGGTGTTAGGCTTCACACAGAAACTGAGGTTAGGGGAATAAGGATTGAAAAGGGAGAAGTAAAGGGGGTAGAAACGAACAACGGGTTCATAGAGGCTGAGATTGTAATAAATGCTGCTGGATTGTATGCAGATGAAATCTCTAAAATGGCTGGAGTAGATGGTTTCAGTATTCATCCAAGAAGGGGAGAATACTACGTGTTCGATGAGGACGCGGGTCCAAAGGTTACAAGAATTGTCCATCAAACTCCAACTCCCATAACAAAAGGGGTATACGTTATTACAACGGTGGAGGGCAACCTAATGATAGGACCAACTGCGCAGGATCTACCTGAAGAAGCAAAGGAGGACACCTCAACTACAAAGGAGGGATTAGACTTTGTTTGGGAGTGGGCCCAGAAGCTTGTTAGGAAATTGCCTCCCAAGAGTAAGGTCATAAAGACGTTTTCTGGACTCAGACCAGAGCCCCCAGATGGTAGATGGATCATTGAAGCCTATGATGACCCTTGGGGTTTTGTGAATGTGGCAGGCATAAGGTCTCCGGGTCTTACATCAGCCCCCGCGATAGCGGTATATGTTGTAAACGAGCTCCTAAATGGAAGGCTTGATATAAAACTTACAAAAAAAGCGAAATGGAATCCGTACAGGAAATCAATGCCTCGATTCGCGACCCTACCAAAAGAAAAGAGACAGCAATTTATCAAAACGAATCCTGCCTATGGAAATGTGGTCTGCATGTGTAAGGAAGTTACTGAGGGGGAGATTGTTGAGGCAATAAACAGAATGAAAAGAATAGGGATTAAGACCATAACGCTGGACGGTGTTAAATTTAGAACACTTTCAATGTTTGGAACATGTCAAGGCTCATATTGTAGAATTAGGATTGCAAGAATAGTTGCAAGAGAAACTGGAATTCCATTGTGGAAAGTTTCCCTAAAAGGAAAAGGGACTGAATACGGGATAGGGGATGTTAAGGTGCTTTTAAGAAACTCCAAGGAGGAGAAGAAAAATGCAGAATGATTACGACGTTATCGTAATTGGGGGTGGACCGGCTGGGTTGGCTGCTGCAATAAAAGCCAAGGAATATGGACTGAAAGTTTTGTTACTGGAAAATAGAGATGTGTTGGGTGGGATTCCGTTACAGTGTGTGCATCCCGGTTTTGGCCTTCATTACTTCAAAGAGGATCTAACCGGAACTGAATTTATCTACAGATTTATAGAGAAGTTCAAAGAACTTGGAATCGAATACTACACTGGATCCCATGTAATGAAAATAATCCCAGTTTCTGACATAGAGAAGAGACTTGAGGTCATTACTCCCCAGGGGTTATTGGAATTGACAACAACCACAATTATTTATGCAACGGGTGCAAGGGAAAGGCATATTTTTGAGATAGGAATAACGGGGCATAGGGTCGCAGGGATTTATACCGCGGGAGAAGCTCAAACCATGATGGATATAGATGGAATCATGCCCGGCAGGGAGATAGTGATTGTAGGTTCAGGAGATGTTGGATTGATAATGGCAAGGCGTTTTGCCTTGGAGGGTGCCAATGTCAAAGCGGTTATAGAAATAATGCCCTATCCGGGAGGGCTGACGAGGAACATTGTCCAATGCTTACAGGACTTCAATATACCCCTATACTTAAGCCATGCTGTCACAAGGATTGAGGGCAAAGAGAGGGTTGAAAGGGTTATAGTTTCTAAGGTGGACGAAAACCTAACTCCCATACCCGGCACTGAAAGGGAAATTGAATGCGATACCGTTGTAATAGCGGCAGGTCTCGTTCCATATCTTAAAGTCCTCGAAAAAATCGGGGTGATGATAGACCCAGCAACCAAGGGGCCAGTTGTAAATGAGTATCTTGAGACCAACATTCCCGGGATTTTTGTGGCTGGGAATGCCCTTGTGATAAATGATCTAGTTGATTATGTGGTTGAACAGGGAGAATGGGCAGCTGAGAGTGCTTATCTCTACGTTAAGAATCAGGGTATTCCCTCTAAGAAGTGGAGAAAGATAGCAAAAGGGAGGAATATAAGGTTAGTTGTTCCACACTATGTAAGTGGAGATAGGGACGTTATGATATACGCCAGGGTTCAAAAACCAGAGGAAAACGTCAAGATACGCTTTCCAGAAATCGAAAAGGAGGTTAAACTACCAGTGGTTAGGCCTGCAGAAATGGTTAGAATTAAATTGAGGAGGGAAGAAATAAAGAAAGCTAAGGACAAAATTACCATGGAGGTTGTCCCAAATGACTGAAAGAAAGATATTCAATGTTACCTGCATAATCTGTCCCCTGAGCTGTGAGATTAAAGTACAAATGGAAGGAGACAAAATAGTGAGCGTAGAAGGGCATTCATGTCCAAGGGGAAAGGAGTACGCCATCCAAGAAGTTACAGAACCAAAACGTATTGTTATGAGTGTCGTGAAAGTAAAGGACGGTGATTTTCCAACGGTGTCCGTAAAGACA
>DQUR01000086.1 GCA_015662175.1 Thermococcus paralvinellae
AATAGTTGAAGAGGTTCGCTGGGAGCTTGATCTTAGGGGATACGACCATGTCAGGATTTTTCTTAGCGGTGGACTTGATGAAGAAAGCATTAAAGAGCTCGTAGATGTTGCCGATGCATTTGGAGTTGGTGGCTCAATAGCCTCAGCAAAACCCGTTGATTTCTCCCTTGACATAGTGGAAGTGGAGGGAAAACCAATAACCAAGCGCGGGAAGTTGAGCGGAAGGAAACAGGTTTATAGATGTGAAAACGGACACTATCATAGAGTTCCGGCTGAGAAAAAGCTTGAACGCTGCTCGATATGTGGAAAAAAGATGGAGCCACTATTGAAGCCACTTATCAAAGATGGTGAGATAGTCGCGGAATTACCCAGAGCAAAGAAAATAAGGGAATATGTTTTGGAACAGGCCGAGAAATTCAACCTTAGCTTGGAATGAGCTTTAACAAATATAAAGAAGAAAATCACTCTTCGATAATAATTGATCCTGTTGGGCAGCTCTCGGCTGCTTCCTTTGCACACTCAAGCTCAGTCTCTTCCACGAGAGCCTTAGCCTTTCCTTCATCGTCCATTTCAAAGACGTCTGGACAAATGCTTGCACAAACTCCACATCCAATGCATGTATCCCTATCAACCCAGACCTTCCACTTGGCCATTGACATCACCAGGAGAATATTTGTAAACCCTTGATTGAATGGAAGTACAGTTGTGCTTCTGCTTAAAGGAGGCCCAACTTCTTCTTGTACTCTTCACTTATCCTTTCAGGTGTCCATGGTGGATCAAAGGTCAGCTCAATCTCTGCATCTTTAACTCCGGGGATTTCGAGTACTTTCTCTTCAACGGCTTTTAAAAGCCACATGGTTAATGGGCATCCCGGGGTTGTCATTGTCATCTTTACGTAAACCGTGTTATCTGGCCTGACATCCACATCGTAGATTAAACCCAAATTGACAACATCGATACCTATCTCGGGGTCAATAACCTCTTTAAGCTTCTCTAAGATAATTTCTTTGCTGAGCTTGACCTCTTTTGCATTCTTCTCTTCGCTCATTTTCTTCACCTAAACTTCCTTCTTGGATAACAAATTTAAACCTTTTGGGTTATTTTTAGCCAATATCCCGAATATGAGTTTCTTTGCAATGTCTTTGTCTATTGCCCCCGCTCTTAACTCCCTTAAAACCCGTTGAATTGCAAATTTCTTTAAAATTGGTGATTGATGGGCTGCTGATTTCCAGAGTGAGCATCCAAACTCAAAGGAATACTCTCCCGCGATGTCTATCGTTTCCCTCTTATCAAGGGCAAGAAAAGCTGGGAGGTTTAACTTAACCACATCCCCTTGCAAGTATATTGAAATGCTTCCCACACTTAGCAGATCTCCTGAGGCCACTATTTTAATCCCTTTTCTCATTGCATAGTCCTTAACTGCATCCATTATCATTGAGTGGCATTTACCACAGATCGGAGCACCTTTCTCAATTTGTTCACTTATTATTTCCATATAATTTGGGATCTCAACAAAAACAGCACCGTAGGATTGAGCATTCCAAAGAATAGATTCCTCCATTTGGGGTAGTTCCACCATAACTGGAATGACTTCAAAGCCTGCCCACCTGAGAATTTTCAGTGTTGCGGTGCTGTCGCTACCAGCAGAGAACGCAACTACCACCTTTTCGTCAATGGGTGCCCTATTAAATCCTTTGCCAAAAAGTCTGTACTCAACCAGTGCCTTTAATCTCCTATAGCTCTGCTTACTGATCTCCTCCCTAACTTTCTCAAGGGCTTCAAGGGACTGCAACAGTCTGTATCTTTTTATGAAATCATCCCCAACCACTTTAAGCAAAGTCACCACCAAATTCTGTTACCCTTAACCTTGATGTATCCTAAGCTTTGCAGCTCTTTAAGGATATCCTCAAGAGCTTCTTCATCAAAGTAAATGTTTATCTTTTCCCTTTTTCCCTCTATTGGGATAGGCTCCCTTTCAAGCAGGGCTTCAATGAGCTCATTTTTCTTATTTTTCTGCTTAACTAACTCAAGAATAATCTCTGCCAAAACTGATTTTGCCACGCCCACAAACATTGCATCAACCAAGGATTCCTCAGTCGCATATTCCTCGGCGATTTCAAGAGCTTCCTGAATTAGATTTTTTTCAACCTCAAGGACTTCAACATAATACTTCTTCACGAAAGCGAATTCAGTTATGAGCTTTGCGTCTAGCTTTTCTTCGAGCTCATCCAAAAATTCCTCAACTTCATCTATTTGGAATCTTAACTCAATGATCAAATCATCGAGCTTAGGTTTTTTCATAAGCTTCAGCTTTTCTTCCCCAACGACATATCCGCCTTCAATCAGCGCGGATAAAACTACGAGCCTGTTTATGTCAACTTCGTCGAACAATTCATTAATTCCCTTCTCTTCTCCAACTTGCCACTTTTCCATGAGCCTCTCAAAAACCCGCTGAATCTCTCCAAGTTTTTCATCGATCACATCGAAATCTTCACTTTTTGCAACTAATTCAGAGTATTTTCCCTTGATCATGATGAAGTGCTCAATTTCCCATTCGAGCTCCTCTTTTGTTTTGTTCATAATTCCAGCCTTACTAAACTCCTTTGATAGTTCAATCATGTCTCTCTTACTCAAAACTTCAAATCTCATTTTTATCCCCAAAGACAATTAAAAGGATAGGTTATAAAGTTTCTCAATCCTTCTCAATAAGGGATAAAAGAAGAACCTTCAGCGGTTTGTTTCTCAAAAGCTTTACTGTTTCTTCAATTTCTTCTTTAACATCTTTATCCCTGTTAAGATACAGGTAGAGAGCATATGCCATGAGCTTAGGATGTCCTTCATTAGCCTCCTCTATAGCTTTTGCTAATCTTGGATTTGCGAGGAGGTTGTCGGCAATGTGATGGAGTTTCTCTTCATCCCCTTTTTCCAGGGCTTTTTTCAGGGGAAGGTAAAACTCATTTAGGACAATACGGGCGTTCTTCTCCCTTCTGCTCAAATAGTCCATGGGACTCTCAAGGGATCCCCGCTGTGTGGATTTCCATAAAGCATAGGCTAGGGGAAAAACAATGAGGACAAATGCAATAATCACGTTATGGAACTAAGGATAGAGAAACCCCCAGTGCATAGCGATTTTTGATGTAAATGAGAAGCATCAAACCAACCATGGCCCACAATGCGAGAAATATCAGGTAGTATTCTGAATAATCTCTTCTCTTCTCCCAGAGCTGGTATTTATAGGCAGCCCCAGTCTCCTCAAGCAATTCAAGCCTCTTTTCAACTAACTCGATCTCTGCCTCTAGCCTCTTTATCCTCTTTTCTATTTCTTTAAGAACTTCCTTCATACCAACCACATTTAACGCTCCATTATAAAACGGATAATTTTTCGATCATTTAACAATAATATTGAAGTTCTCTTTCCGCCCTCAGCCTTTTCCATCTTACCAACAAGGAGTAAGTGCCTCCCGTGAGCTTCAACAATCCCAACTGGCAAGGGTTAAGGTATCCATTTTCTTTTCTGGTATCATCAAACTCGTCCCACCAATTTACATTATTGACAGAACTTCTTCATAGGTCTTTTCAATTCGCCCTACAACTTTATCCCAGGAATATTTTTCTTCCACAGCCTTTCTACCATTGTTTCCAAGCCACTCTCTAAGATCATCATCAAGGAGAAGCTTTTCGATTGCATTTCTCAGCTCAAGTTCATTACCCGGGGAGACCAAGAGGCCACTTTCACTCTCCCTTATGATTTCGGGGATTCCACCGACATTTGTCGCAACAACAGGCAATCCAGATGCCATGGCCTCTAAGATTACGATTCCAAATGCCTCCGCTGTTATGGAGGGGAGAACAAACACATCCGCCATTCCAAAAATCCTTGGCAGGGTTGCACTTTCAACGTATCCCATGAATTTAACCCTATCCTCTATCCCCAAGAACTTTGCCTGTGCCTTTAGGAATGGAAGAATCTCTCCAGAGCCGACCATGATTAAGGTCGCATCTTCAATTTTAGAGAAAGCATTTAAAAGAACATGGGGCCCTTTCCGATAGCTCATCCTACTCACATATAGCACTACCTTCCCCTCAATTCCAAATTGAGCCTTAAGTTCTTCCTTGTTCCAGTTGGGAGTGAAAAGTTTGTCATCAACCCCGTTAGGAATAACTTCTACTGGGGTATCTGTGAAATGTTCTATAAAGGCTCTGGCTGCTTTGCTGACTGCAATTATTTTGTGAAGATACCTAAGGTATTTACTGAATACTGGAAACGTTAATCCCAGGGCTTCCCAGAGCTTCGATTCATGAGCAAAGGATATGCTGTGAGTTGTGAGTACTGTTGCCTTGTTCATGTTTCTTCCAGCTTTTGCGGCTTTTAAAGCTAAGGGCGTAAATGCATGATGAGAGTGTATAACATCAAAGGCTTTGAGGAATCCATTGAGTTCTTTTGTTGATTTTAAGCTATATGAAACATTTACCTCGATTATTGGACTCACAACTCCGGGAATTTTTATTATGTCGATTCCTTTCTCCCCCAATTCCTTTTCTTTTCCGGTTTTTCTGTTATTGGTTACAATTGCCACATCATGGCCCCTCTCCTTAAGCTTTAATGCCAGATGGTGCATATGACTTGCAACACCGCCGATTTTTGGGTAATACCAGTCACTGACGAGGGCTATCCTCATCTTTACCACCTATTAGTGAGTACAGAACAATTTAGGGTTCACATCATGCACCCAACCATGCCCTTAGAGCATGCAGGAGCAATAGGAAAACAACAACTGCATCAAGGGCTCTATAATTAATCCTTGTTCCAGCAACCATGATTCCAAAGACTCCGAGTGTGATGTTTAAGGTCATCAGGAGGAGGGCTATTGCACTGCCCGAAAATATCATGACGAGCTTTTCAGACAGACTTTTACCGATTACAATTGGGGTTGTTCTCAAATTTGCCTTCAAGTCACTTTCGTAATCCTCGAGGTGGTTCCTCAGCTCCATTGAAAATGAATAAAACAACAATGCCAGACCTATTGCAATTTCATATTTCGTTAAAACCCCATCAAAATACGCTCCGTAGAAGAATGGCATGACCCCAAAAAATATCCCGTGGGATAGGACATCAAGGACGGGTCGTGCTTTGAGCCTTGGAGGCACTGAGTACAATGTGGCCAACATAATCATCAAAACGTAGATTAAAAGCTCTTTATGGCCAAGAAAAGTCGCGAAAAATATTCCCAGGGATGCAATTGCAATCGAGGACAGAACACCTGCCCCAAAGCTGAGCTCCCCACTGGCCACTGGATTTTTACTTCTCTTCCGAGGATTTATTAAGTCAGTATCCACATCAAAGCAATTGTTTATAGCAAAAGCATATCCAACATACAATATCAATGATATCAAAACCAAGACAGCGCCTTTAAAATCGGGATTATACCTAAGATTCATTGTTAAACCGAGCAACCCCATGCCTATGAAGGATTTGCCATCAAGTATTCTGGTGTTTTTTATAATTGCCCGTAACATACTCCCACCACCGAACTCTTTTGAAAAAGGTTTATAAGTGTTTTCACCAAATTGTGAATAGGTATGAATAAAAATCTTCATAGTGATTGGGATGGAAGACATATTAACAGCCCTATCAAGTACCATTAAAAAATTTGAGCTCACAAGCTCGGAGATTAAGATATATTCTCTCCTCCTAAAAGAGCAGTTAACACCAAGACAGATAGCAAAAAAACTTGGATTATCTGAGAGAATTGTCAGGGAAAAGCTCAAGCACCTTCTTGAGCTCGG
>DQUR01000022.1 GCA_015662175.1 Thermococcus paralvinellae
CTGCCATAATCTTTGCATCCTCCACCATGTTGTCTATTCTCGCATACTCGTTTGGCTGGTGGGCCGTTTCATCCAGTGTTGCCCACACTACTGCGGGAATTCCAAGCATCCTGAAGTAAGCCGCAAAGGTTCCTCCACCAATCCCCCCGACTTTGGCTTCTTTGTTTCTCAGGAGTTTAATGGCCTTCTGGAGCAGAGTAACTATCTCACTGTCCTTTGGTGTTGGTTCCGGAGCATCCACCCTCTGCATCACTTCAATCTCAATTTTTGCTCCCGTGTATTTTTTCTCCACTTCCTTTGCGAGCTCTTTTGCATCGTTTAAAATATCATCCAGCCTGTACCTTGGCAAAATTCTGCAATCGAACACCATCTCATGCTCTCCCGGAACTATGTTTGGGGCATCGGATGGATTTCCACCCATGGTCGGCTCAAAAGTGCTTTCCGGCGGATCAAAAATTTCATCCCCTGCATCGTATTTCTCATGGAGAAGTTTGTCCAGCTTGTACCCATATTCTAAAGCAACACGGTGAGCATTGAGCCCCCTGTTGGGCATGCTTGCGTGAACCTGCTTCCCTTTGAATTTAATCCTCATCCAGAGAATGCTCTTCTCCGCTATCTCGATGAATGTCCCCTCTTCATTTCCGCCATCTGGAACCAGCACAAGGTCCTCTCTTCTGAAGAGCTCTGGATGCTTTTTCATGAGCCATTTTATCCCATACTCACTCCCAGTTTCTTCATCACTCACAAATGCAAGGATTATTGTCCTCTTTGGCCGTATGCCAAGATTCATTAATGCCTTCACTGCATACAGTGATGCTACCAAGCTTTGCCCATTGTCCTCGCTGCCCCTTCCATAAACCTTTCCATCTCTAACGACAGGCTTGAAGGGTTCCGTTACGGTCCATTTGTTCAAATCCCCCGGGGGAACTACGTCCAAATGGGTTAAAATCCACAGGCGTGGGCTTTCCTCTTCCTTTTCCCCGTAGTAATAAGCCAAAATGTTCGGCCTCACGCCGTTTTTAGCCCTCTTATCTGGGGCATCATACCGCTCAATCTTATCAAAGCCCCAGTCATTTATGATTTCTAAAAGCTTTTCCGCCTTGTCATATTCTCCTTCATATCCGTAATCAGGGCTTATAGCTGGGATTTTGATAAGTTCAACTAGGGTTTCAACCATTTCATCCCTAAGTTTTTCAATCTCCTCGGAGCCTTTTTCGAGGACTTCATTCATTTTGATCACCGCCTAAAATGTCTTCCTCCACACTTTTAAACTCAACCAGATACCTCCTTCCAAGTTCAATGAGAAACGTTACAAGGCGCTGGTAGAGGGGTTCAACTTCATCCCCAAAGCGCGCCTTCAGGAACTTCCCTATCTCCCTGACGGTTTTCCTACCATCGCAGAGCTCCCACGTGTAGGCACCTATCTCGTCGAGTTCTATCCTTCTGTACTCCCCATGGAGCTTTCTCGCGAGAAAGTCAAGTGTTGAGTCCATCGGGATGAGAAGATAGTACTTTCCGTTGATTTTCCTCAGCTGAACCTTTTCATTTCTGAGAGGTACGAGGTTCATGTATCTCTCCATGATCATTCCTCCGGTGTTTAAAGTTTAAACGTAAGAAAAGAAAAGATATTACTTCTTACCCATCATATAGAGCCAGGCAGCTATTCCTGCCAGTAGGAGAACTCCAAGGAGGTTATTGCTGAAGCCGAGGCTCGGCGCTATACCACCAACTATCAGTGCCGCGAAGATTATTCCCATGAGGGCCTCACCTGCAATGAGTCCCGCGGCACCGAGCACACCTGGATCAGTTGGTCCCTCCCCAGTGTCGCCTCTTGCTTTACCCACTAAGTACCTGATGAGACCACCGATAAATATCGGAACGCCGAGGCAGAGGGGGAGGTAAATTCCAACGGCAACCGGCATGACTGGGGTTCTAAACTTGGAGCCCTTCATGGCGAGTATCTCATCGAGGATTATAAGGGCTATGGCTATTCCGGCACCAATGTAGATCATCTTCCACTCAAGGTTGCCGGTGAAGACACCCTCGGTGACCTTGGCCATAAGGAAGGCCTGCGGAGCGGGGAGGGCATTCTCCTTGGCTGTTGGAGTTCCGGCTATACCGTAGGCCTGGATGAGGAGGTTGAGCACGGGCGCCATGACGAGGGCCGCAGAGAATGTACCAATTATCTCGAATATCTGCTGTCTCTTGGGAGTCGCACCAACAAGGTAGCCCGTGGCGAGGTCCTGCATGGTATCACCCGCTATTGCCGCTGCTGTACAGATGACTGCCGCTACTAGAATGGTAGCCACCATGCCCTTCATTCCGCTGAGACCGAGGGCTTTAAGGACAAAGGCCGTGAAGAGCAGGCTCATTATGGTGATACCTGAGACGGGGTTGTTTGAAGAACCGACGACACCTGCGAGGTAACCGGCTATTGAGCTTCCAAGGAAGCCAACGATGAGGAGTATCACAGCCATTATTGCTGCGATTCCTATGGAGCCTATGATGTGAAGGTACAGGAGGAACAGTGGTATTACGAAGGCAGCTATTAGTATTATCACGTAGTTGAGCGGAAGATCTTCTTCGGTCCTGAGAATCTCCTCTCCCGCATGTCTCCTTTTGGCAACCTCAAGACCGGCCTTAATA
>DQUR01000149.1 GCA_015662175.1 Thermococcus paralvinellae
ATCAGAAATACAAACATGTATCTCACCTGAATGTCCTCAAAAAAGTGCTTTATACTTCGGTTCTTAAACATCTTATAGTGAACCGTAAAGTTTACGGCACCCATGATCATTAGGAAAATAGTAACAGCTTCTATGCTTAGGCTGTTGAAGTACCCTATACTCAAGTCATGAGAACTCATACCACCAGTTCCCAGACCGGTCATTGCATGAATGACCGCGTCAAAGAGGGGCATTCCATTAATGTAATAGAGATAAGTCCCAAGGAGTGTGAGGACAACATATATCCGGAATATTATCCTAGAAGTATTAGCCAAATTTGGCAGAATTCTCTCGGTTCTTGCTTCCGCTTTATAAAGCCTTGCCGCCGCTACTCCCGGGCGAATTAAAATCGTAAGGGCAACTAAAACAATGCCGATTCCACCCAACCACTGCATCCATGATCTCCAAAAAAGGAGTATGTGGGGGTAGCTTTCGAGGTTGCTCATCATCGTAAGTCCAGTTCCAGTCCAGGCAGACATGCTTTCGAAATATGAATCAACAAAACTCATATGAGCGATTTTCATAAATGGAACAACCCCTATAAAAGACGCAAAAAGCCAAACGAATGCAGCCGAAATCATGGCCTGCCTTAAATTTACATCTTCAATTGTCTCAGCGTGCCTGCCCAGCCATGCACCGAGGAGAATGCTCATTGTACCAGGAATCACAAAGTAATGGATATACAGAATTTCATCAGGATAAAACCATAATATGAGTGAAGGAATTAAATACGCCAGCCCTATGCCCTGAAAAATCGCCCCTATTAGGTTTTTAACAACAAAGAAATCCTCAGTTAAATTTATGTATCTCCTGACTTCAAGCATCTGCCCACCACAAAACTAAAAATCACAACATAAATAAAAGATTTTCGCGAGGGAGGAACATGGGAATTTTAATAAAAGATGTGTTTATGCCGAACAAGAAAAAAGCTACAATATACATTGAAGGAAATGAAATCCGAAGTATAAATGGCGAAATGCGAAAGGATGATTTTGTGATAGATGGCCGTGATAAACTCATTCTCCCGGCATTTTATAACACCCACACCCATCTTTCAATGAGCCTTTTTAGAGGAATTGCAGAAGACATGTGGCTTAAAGATTGGCTTGAAAAAGTTGTATGGCCAACGGAAAGATATATCGATGAGGAATATGTATACTGGGGAGCCATACTGGGCGGACTTGAGATGATTCGCTCTGGAATCGCGACGGTTGCGGATATGTACTTCTTTATGGACAGAGTCGCTGAGGCCTTGGAGCTTCTGGGATTAAGGGGAGTCTTAGGCACCACCGTTTTTGAGTTCCCCTCACCCGAGGCCAAAACTCCCGAAGAGTCTTTCAAAATCTCTGAAAATCTTGCAAGGAGATACGAAAACCACGAATTGATAAAACCGAGTATTGCCCCTCACTCAATTTATTCTTGTAACGTTGAAACACTCCAGCAGGTAAAAGAAATTGCAGATAGGTATGGACTTTTAGTTCAGATTCACCTATCGGAAACAAGGTGGGAGGTTTATGAAGTTCAAAAACGCTATGGGAAGAGACCTGTAGAACTTTTGGAGGGTATTGGATTTTTAGACAGAAATGTTTTAGTTGCCCATGCGATCTGGCTCACGAAAGCCGAGATAAGAGCACTTGCGAAGCACAATGTTAAAGTCTCTCACAATCCCGTTTCCAATTTAAAGCTTGCATCTGGCGGTATTATGCCCTATCCAGAAATGAAGGAGTACGGTGTTCTTGTAACACTTGGGACGGACGGTGTTGCAAGCAACAACAGCCTTGACATGTTTGAGGAAATGAAAGTTTTTGCCATATCCCAGAAAAATCATCGCTGGGATCCAACAATAGCAAAAGCCAGGGAAGTTTTTAAGGTTGCAACCGAAAATGGCGCCAAGGCCCTTGGATTTAAGGCTGGAAAAGTTGAAGGGGGATATTTAGCGGATTTAATGCTCATTAACCTTAACAGTCCCCATCTCAAGCCACTCCACGACCCAATTACACTCGCCGTCTATTCTATGAGGGCTGGGGATGTTGATGGACTTATAGTGAATGGAAAGCCTTTAATGTTAAACAGGGAAATCCTTGTTGTGGATGAGGGAAAACTCATGGAAAAAGCGGAAAGGAAAGCATTTGAGCTCTATGAGAAAACCATGGAGGTAGTCAAATGAATGAAGAAAGGGAAAAGCTCATCAAAGCTGGTGAAATTGCAAGGCAAGTTAAGAAAGAAGTCATAAAGATAATAAAGTCCGGTGTTTTATTATACGAAATAGCGGAGTTTGTTGAAAATAGAATTATGGAGCTTGGAGGGAAGCCCGCTTTTCCCTGTAACCTATCACTAAATGAACTTGCTGCTCATTACACCCCCTATAAGGGGGATAAGACTGTTCTTAGAGAGGGGGATTATTTGAAGGTTGACCTGGGAGTGCATATTGATGGGTACATTGCAGACACCGCAATCACGGTTAGGGTTGGAATGGAAGGGGATGATTTGATGGAAGCCTCAAAGGAAGCACTTGAAAATGCAATAAGCGTTGTGAGAGCGGGGGTTAGGATAAATGAGATTGGGAAGGTAATTGAGGAAACAATCAGAGGCCATGGGTTTAATCCAATAGTAAACCTTAGCGGTCACATAATTCAGAGGTATAGGCTGCATTCAGGAGTTTCGATTCCCAACATATACAGGCCGCATGACACGTACACGTTAAAAGAGGGGGAAGTGCTGGCGATAGAGCCTTTCGCAACTACAGGTGCGGGACAGGTTATTGAAGTTCCTCCAGCATTGATATTTATGTTTGTGAGAAACAGACCCGTAAGGATGTTGCAGGCAAGAAATCTGCTAAACTACATACGGAAAAACTTTTCCACGTTGCCCTTTGCGTA